>JAIMBJ010000021.1 GCA_023511455.1 Bacillota bacterium | reverse complement strand
AAGGTATTTCCGGGGATTAAGACGATGTGACATTTCAAATTGGGAATAAAATAGGACATTTCAAATTGGAAACCACAGGTAGCCAGCTTCCCTTGATTTTGCTCCCCCCCGCTCAAGTATACTGGAAGTATGCAGACGGCAGAGAAGAGGGAAGCTATTCCGGCTGTTTTGGCAGCGACCAATCCGCTTTCCGCGTGGCTCTTTTTTCGGCGCAACCTCTCGCGTACCGCGCCGATGGCATTGGTTATTGTGCTGTCGGTGGTGCTGATAGGCACGGTAGTCACCATTATCCGCAGTATCGACCTCACCGTGCTCACCGTATACGGCTATAACCGCTATTTTCTGGTGGCAGTGCCGCGCAATGGCAATCAGGTAGACCCCAGAGCGGAACAGACCATCCGCGCCGAGCCGCTTGCCAGAGAGATTTACCGTATCAGCGTGTGCTTCACCAACATCCACACCATCTTCGGCAAGTTTCCGTTCGTGCTGTTCGGCTTAACGCAGGAGGATATGCCGAAGATGTTGCGCCTGACCCGCATGAGGCTGGTAGAGGGCAGGTTGCCGCGCGAGGGCGAAGCGGCGTGCGCGCTGTCGGTGGGCATTGCGCGTAACCGCAACCTGAAAATCGGTGATGTGGTACTCGCGCCCAACATAGAAGACAGCTTCGCCCCCGTGCCGGCGAAACTGGTGGGGCTGCTGGACGGCGAGAACTGGTTCGCCGTTATCTCCAAAGAGTTCGTGCAAAAGCACTATTTCCCCCCTTTGGAAGAGATTGTGGTTGCCGCGCCCACACCGCAACAGCAACCCGAACTGGACAGGCGGCTCGACAAAGCTCTGGACAAGCGACAGGTGCGGCTGTTCACATACGGGCAGCTGGTGCGAGAACTGCGCTCGTCGCTGAGAAACCTGTATCTGATTATGAACATTGTGATTACCATCGTGGTGCTGGTGATTGCCATCATGATGGGTATGCTCTCCAACATCTTCTTCATGCAGAGGTTGCCGGAGTTCGCCCTGCTTGCCGCGATGGGCTACACGCGGGGGATGCTGCTGTGGCGCGTGGTGCGGGAAACCGCGCTGCTGGTCATGCTGGGCTGGACGACAGGCGTTCTGCTGAGTATGGGTATCCTGTGGGCACTGTACTGGTGGGTGTTCGAACCGCGCGGGATGCTGCTGCAGCCGATGGACTGGCAGGCATATCGGTACACCATCCCCGTGCCGATTGCGGTGCTGGCTTTCGCGGCAATGTCGGTGGGGCCGCGTCTGCTGGCGATGGACCCTGTGCTGGTGATCGAGCGGAAGGTGTAGGCAAATGCTGTGGACGGACGAGGTGACGCTGGCATATCGGGAGGCGGAGCGCGTGGTACTGGCGGTGGACCGCGTATCGGTAGAGGTGCGGCAGGGCGAGTTCGTGGGCATCATGGGACCTTCCGGTTCGGGCAAGAGTAGCCTGCTGTACCTGATGAGCGGTCTCAAGCTGCCTACCAGTGGCGAGGTGCGCTTTCACAATCGGGTGATTCACCTGATGAGCGAGCGAGAACGGATGCAATTGCGTCGGCGTGAGTTCGGTTTCGTGTTCCAGCAGCCATACCTGTTGCCGTATCTCACCGCGCTGGAGAATGTGCTGGTGGCGGTGCCGGGCGACCGCGAGGCGTATGGGAGGGCACTGCAGCTCTTCGAGCAGCTGGGGCTGTTGCATCTCGCCAACCGCTACCCGCACAAGCTGTCGGGCGGGGAGAGGCAACGGGTGTGTGTGGTGCGGGCAATGGTGCATCAACCGCAGATTATCTTCGCGGACGAACCCACCGCCTCGTTAGACCATATCAACGGACATGCGGTCATTCGTCTGCTGGCGGACTACCGCGAGAGAGGGGCGGTGGTGGTGGTCACGCACGACCCCGAGATGCTGGCGGACGCCGACCGCATCTACTCTCTACGCGACGGCAGGCTGGTGCAGCCGGTAAGAGCCTGACGCGGCACGCAATCATTACCTCACTCGAACTTATCCGCCCTGAACCGCTCCAACGAGAACGATTCGCCAGGGGCGATGCCCGCCTTCATGCAGGCGATTTGCAGCTGTTTTTCGACGGTGTTCACCTCCGGCAAATCGGGCAGCAACAGACCCCGCCGACCGTCCTCCGTGTACACGATAACCCCATACACACGCGGGTCGAGCTCCTCCACCGATTGCACCGGTTCAGGCGGATGCAGCACGTATACGGTGTACTCCAGGTCGTGCAACTCCGATACGTCCACCGGCGGGAAGCGCGGGTCCTTCAGCGCCGCATCCAGCGCGACCGCGATGATTTCCCTGCCGATGTCGGGATGTAGCGGACGCAGCGTCCCGATACAGCCCCTCAGCTGCCCATCCGCAGTGTGTATCGAAACGAAAACGCCCTGCCATTTTTCTGTCGGAGGTGGTGGCAAATCGGGAGGCGGCTCAATGATTTCCCTGTCCCTCAAGAAGTGCTCCACAGCTTCACGCGCCAGCTGCACGTATGGATGATGTCCTTTCCCCATCAGCGTCTCCCCCAAAGATTCACTCGTGGTTCCGCGCCAGCCCGCAGCCGCTGGAAGTTCGGACGGTGCTTCCAGGTAATCCACAACGCCGCGAGCAGAGCCGCTCCATGCACGATACCGTTCGTCTGGAAAACCCACATCCACACCAGCGGCAGGGATAGAGAGCCGAACACAGAGGCTACTGACACATAGCGTGTGAGAAGCACCAGCACGCCCCACGTGGCAAATGCACAAAGCGATGCCCATGGTGAAAGCGCGAGGAATACTCCCAGGCTGGTGGCGACCGCCCTGCCGCCCTTCCCGCGCAGGTACGGTGAAAAGCTGTGCCCCACAATCGCGCCGATACCCGCCGAGATGCCGTCCCACTCGAAAACGTTGCCCAGCAGGATAGGCACACTGCCTTTAGCGGTGTCCAGCAGAAAGACGATAATACCTGCTGCCGGTCCCAGCACGCGATAGGCGTTGGTCGCGCCGATGTTGCCGCTGCCCACCTCGCGCAGGTCGACCCCTTTCCACAGTTTGGCAATCAACCAGCCGAAGGGGATACCCCCGACCAAATAGCCGACCAGCAGCGCCAGCCCGTAATCCCTTGCAAACCATAACAGCAAATCAGACACAGACATGAATATCAATCCCCAAACAGGTCGCGCTCCACCCACCCTCTTACTTCGCGCATCAGCTGTTCGAACTCCTGCAACATCTGCGCCGGCTCTTCCCTGCCCAGTATCCGGGCCAGTACCCTTAGCTCCGCCTCATCATCGGGTATCACATCGCGCGGTATACCGTGACGCAGGGTAAGTGCGTTACGTATGGTACTCCAGAGGGGGTAAGCCTCCGCCACGTTACGGCTGTCCGCCGGTGAGACCAGCGCAATCATGCGCAGGGCATACAGGGCGGAGAGGGTGCTGGTGTGGCGCACACTGCGGTGTTGCTTCCCAACCCGCAGCTGCCATGCGTGCACGGTGAACTCGATGTCTACCATACCACCATGCCCCAGTTTCACATCGCGCCAGCGGCACTCCGGTTTGAGGCGTTCGTTTTCCACCCTGCGCTTGATGTGGCGGATGGACTCCATCTCCTCTTCAGTCAACCCGCGCGCATACACCACCTCCTCTTCCACCATCTGACGCCATCTCTCGCCTACCGTCGGGTTACCTGCGACGGGGCGGGCTTTAATCAACGCCTGCCGTTCCCAGGTTTCACCGCGCGTGAGGTAGTACTGACGGTAATCGTCTGTGGTTCGCACGATGGCTCCAAAACGCCCCTCCGGGCGCAACCGGGCATCTACCTCCAGCGGCACATCCTGCGCGCGCACCAATCGGCACAGCTGCAGGAACTCCTCGCACATCTTCGCGGTAACAGCGTACGCCTCGGCGTGCGAGACAGAGGCAGGGTGTTCAAACACAAACAGGATATCCGCGTCGGAGGCGTACCCGAGTTCCCATCCGCCCAGTTTGCCCATGCCGACAATCGCTACCGAGCGAAGCACCTCTTCCCACTCGGGGTTTTGCTCGATAGCGCTCGCCTGAACCATCTGCAGCGCGCATTCCAGCACCGCTTCGGTCAGGTTGGTCAGGTCTCTGGCGGTATCCACGCCGCGCGCCTCGCCCCACACATCCCGGGCGATGATGCGCAACCTCTCGCGTCGGATGAAGGAGGCTATCGTCTGTGCCTGCCGCTCCGGATAGCCGCGCGGGGTGCCGGGGCGCAGCTCTTCCGGCAAGCCCAGCCGCTGGCGCAGTTCATCCCGCATCTGCTCGCGCCCCTTGGGTTCATGTTCGATAATCTCCTCACTGAAGAGGGTGTCCAGTAGCTCCTGATGGTTGCTGAGCAGGCGCATGGTGGGGGGACTGGCTCCAGCCAGCTCTACCAGTCGGCGCAACACCTCCGGACTGTCTGCGAAAGCGGTGTAGAGCTGCGCGCGGTTAGGCACTGCCAGCGCAAGGGTTTCAATGCCCAGCAGGGCATCATCGGGCGAGGGACTGCGCGAGGCGTAGGTCATCAACGCGGGTGCGATACGCAGAAAGCTCTGGCGCATGGCGGGGCTGGCTGCGCCGCGAGCGATAGACTCGATACCAGAAGCCTCTTCTATTCCTGCATCCGTGCCCATCAGCGGGATTTGCATCAGGCGCAAAGCCGCTTGCGGGTCGCGAAAGCCGTTTTGCTCCAGATGCTGGCGCACTTTCTCCTGCGCTCTGGGGTCGTCGATAGCGCTCAGCAGGTCGCGCAGAATGCTCTCCTGTTGCTGCATCACGCGGTCGCCCGCCTCACCGTAGAAAACCCGCAGGAAGATGTCGCGCACCTGCGCACGGACGCGGTCATATGTTTCGCGGAAATATTCGGCGTTCTCGAAACCCATGCGCCGCGCCAGCAGTTCCAGCTGTCGGGGGTCGGCTGGCAGTCTCTGGGTTTGCTGTTCATACAGTATCTGCAACCGATGCTCGACGGTGCGCAGGAAACAGTAGCTTTCCCGCAGGATGATGGCTTCCTCCGGGGTGAGGAACCCTTCCCGACGCAGACGTTGCAAAGCCTCCAGCGTGTTGCTCGTGCGCACCGAGGGATGCTGACCACCCACCAGCAGTTGCAGCAACTGCACGGCAAACTCGATATCGCGGATACCCCCTTCCCCGATTTTCACGTTGGTATGCGTTTCGTCGGCAAGGGCGGCTTTCTGCTCCAGACGCCGTTTGTTGTGGCGGATGTCCTCCACCCATTCGGCGGGCACATAGCTCTGGTAGGTGTATTCCTCCGCCATGCGCACGAACGCCTCGCCCACGCGCGGGTCGCCTGCTACAAAACGCGCCTTAATCAACGCCTGTCGCTCCCATGTCTCCGCCCAGCTCTCGTAGTAGTTGCGGTAGCTGCTGAGTGAACGGCTGGGAGGACCGTATCTGCCCTCGGGGCGCAGGCGCAGGTCGACCCGGAAGACGAAGCCGCGCTCGGTGTTTCTGGCCAGCACGTTGACTATCTCCTGTGCCAGACGCTCGGCGTACTGCGTGCCCGTCAGTTTGCCCGTCACACCCACTTCGTCGTGATGCACAAAAATGAGGTCGATATCGGAGGAATAGTTGAGCTCCCTGCCACCCAACTTGCCCATGCCGATGGCGGCTAAGGCGGGGGTGCCGGTCATCCCGTAGCGGACAGAGAGCTCTTCATGCGCCATTTCGTACGCTACCTGCACACAGGCATCGGCGAAGTCACTGAAAGCCTGCGCCACTTCCGGCAGGTCCAGCACACCCAGAATGTCCATCACGCCGATACGCAGCACCTCACGCTGCTTGTAACGGCGCAGGGCATCTATCTTCATCCCGTAGCTGGCGCAGGTGCGCATCAGATTCTGCAGGTCGCGGTAATGCTGAGCAGCGGTTTTGGGACGTCGGCGCAGGCTGGGGTCGGAAAAGAACTCAAAATATTCCGGGTTCTGTATGAGGATTTCGGAGAAGAACTGGCTGGTGGCACACACCGTAAAGAAAATCTCCAGCACGGTCGGGTTCTCGGCAAGGAAGCGGTAGTAGGGCAAGCGGTTTGCCAGGTTCGCCTGCCAGCGCTCGAAGTTGTTCAAAGCCATATCGGGGTCGGGCGAGAGCTTCATTGCCTGCAGCAGGTGGGGTAGCATCCGGTCAAAGGCTTCGGCGTGTGGTCCCCATCCTCGCAGGATTTCGAAGATGGTACGCGCCCGCTGTAAATCGCGGATACCCAGCTCCTGCAACTGCGCGTCGGTCAGTGATTCCAGAGGATGTTCACTCATCCCTCGCTTTGCCTTTCGCTTCCCGCACCTCGATACGGATGGGTGTCCCCTCCAGTGGAAACTGCTGACGGATGGCGTTTTCCAGATAGCGCAGGTATGAGAAATGCACGATGTCCGGGTCGTTCACAAATAGCACCACCGTCGGCGGTTTCACCGAGGGCATGGTGGCATAATAGACCTTCAGCATCTTGCCCTTGCGGCTGTACGGGCGGGCATCCACCGCATCGTGGATGAGACGGTTCAGCACGCCGGTGGGTATGCGGTGGGCGTGTGCTTCCGCCGCCTCCAGCGCAGTATCCACCACACCCGAAACGCCCATGCCGGTCAGCGCACTCGCGAACACCAGCGGCGCAAATTGCAGGAACGGACACTCTTTGCGGAAAATGCGCGTGAAGTCCATCATTAACGCCTTGCTGGTGGGGTTTTTCATCAGGTCCCACTTGTTGACCACCACCACGCAGGCGCGACCTTCCTCCACCGCGTAACCGCCCACACGCTTGTCGCCATCGGTGACACCCTGCGGGCCGTCCAGCACCAGCAGCGCAACATCGCACCGCTGGATGGCTTTTTGCGCCCTCAGCATACTGTAGTACTCGATGGAACCCTGCACCTTGCCCGGACGGCGGATACCTGCGGTGTCGATCAGCACCATTTTCTGTCCATCGCGCTCGACGGGAGTGTCTATCGCGTCGCGGGTGGTGCCGGGGATTTCGCTGACAATCACGCGCGGCGCGCCGAGGATGGCGTTCACCAATGAGGACTTACCCACATTGGGTCTACCCACAATGGCAATTTTGATGGCGGTGTCTTCCTCCTCCAGAGGGCGAGCGGGAGGGAGCAGTTCTATCAGCCTGTCCAGCACCTCTGCCACGCCGTGTCCGTGTATCGCCGAGATGGTGAACACCTCTTCCCAGCCCAGCGCATAGAACTCGGCGGCGTCTGCCTCGCGACGGGTGTTGTCCACCTTGTTTGCCATTAGCAGCACGGGTTTGGTCGTGGTGCGCAGCACATCCGCCAGTTCCTCGTCAGCAGGGGTGATGCCCTCTACTGCGTCCACCATGAACAGGATAACATCCGCCTCCTCGATCGCCGCCAGCGCCTGGATGCGCACCTGCGTGATGAGGGGGTCTTCATCTTCCAGCAGCACACCGCCCGTGTCCACCACCTGAAACGCACGTCCCCGCCACTCGGCTTCCCCGTACAGGCGGTCTCGAGTGATGCCGGGCGTATCTTCGACAATCGCCACACGCCTGCCCACCAGGCGGTTGAACAGGGTGGATTTACCCACGTTCGGTCGCCCCACAATCGCCACGGTGGGCAATCGCAACTGCTGGGATTCGCCGACGGTTTGTACCGAGGTTTTTTCCATCGTGGACACCGCTAAAGAGGATACCATAAAAGGGTGGGTTTTGCCAGAGGAGCAGACAGCGCAGGCTCAAGCCTGCGGCTACATTCTGGGTATCCTGAACAGCCACGATGCTCGTTGACAATCGGGGCAGAATCCTTCTAAAATACAGCAGGTGAACGCGATGGCACAACGGCGTCCGGTACAATCGCGTGTGGTGCGCCCGGCTCCGGCGGAAGGCCCGCTGAGCAACCCGCTCAAGGGCTGGGCTGCCTACAGCCACGAGTGGAGCACCTACGCACTGCCTGCACGAATGACCTATCAGTACGTCTCCTGGCGCGAGCTGGAGCCGGAACGAGGCGTCTACCGCTTCGCGCAGTGGGAACGTGAAAAGTGGGACAGCCCTAACGCCCGCGGCAAGCATGTGGTGTTCCGGCTGTATCTGGATTACCCTAACCTGCCGGTGGGCGTGCCGCAGTGGGTCATTGATCGTGGCGTGGCGATGCGCCCCTATGACATTCCCGATATCGGCAAGGGGCTTGCGCCGGACTATGACGACCCGCGCCTGCTGACCCCTCTGCTGGACTTCATCGGCGCGCTGGGAGAGCGATACAACCGCAACCCGCGAGTGGCTTTTGTGGCGCTGGGCACACTGGGGTTCTGGGGCGAATGGCACACCTGGCCCCGCACAGAACTGTTTGCCAGCGAAGCCACACAGCGGGCGGTGGTGCGCGCTTACCGGCAGGCGTTTCCCCACAAGATTCTGCTTGCCCGCTATCCCTACCCCGCCACCTCCGAGCCATGGCTGGGCTACCACGATGACATGTTCCCCGAAGACACCGACGGCTTCGAAGGGCAACCGGCTCAAGACTGGTACTTCCTGCCCAGCCTCCGACGCGCGGGCAGAGAGGATAACTGGAAAGTAGCCGCCATCGGCGCGGAGATGGTTCCCATGCAGGGCAAAAAGTACCTCAGCTCCGAGTGGGCAAAGACGCGCACCATGCTGGAGCGAATGCACCTGAGCTGGGTCGGCCCCTATTGCCCTATTCTGGAGAGCGACCTCAGCCCGCAGGAGCTGGACAACGCCCGCTGGATGGTGCGGCGCATGGGCTACCAGTACCGCCTGACAGAAGTCTCGTGGCAGATTCGGGAACGAATGCTGAACCTGCAGGTGCGTGGCGTCAACGAGGGGGTTGCGCCGTTCTATTACCCGTGGGCGGTGGAAATCGCTCTGCTGCGCGAGGACGATAGCGTGGCGCAGATACACCGCGCGGATGTGGACATCACCCGATGGCTGCCTGGTGACTTCCGCTTCAGCACGCAGATGCCACTGCAGGTCACGGGTGGACGCTACCGGCTGGCACTCGGCATCCGCGACCCCTGGCGCAACTTGCCCGACATCCAGTTCGCCAACAGGCTAACAAACGTCAACGGGTGGAACGTGGTGGATACCATCAGTGTTTAGGAGCGCAAGGATGCGATGGACATGGATTCTGCTGACCCTTTTCTGTGTGTCGGTGCTCGCCGCGCCGCGCTGGCAGAAGCTGTTTGACGGCAAAACCATGAACGGCTGGCGGCTGATGGCGGTGCACGGTGGGCGCGGCGGCGTGTGGAAGGTGGAAAAAGGTGCGCTGGTGGGTAATCAGGATACCGACCACACCGGCGGACTGCTGGGTACCGAGCGCAAGTTTAGCGACTTCGACATCGAACTGGAGTTTCAGGCAGACTATCCGGTGGACAGCGGGCTGTTCCTGCGCACGCGCGACGACGGCATGGGCTACCAGATTACCATCGACTACCGCGACGGCGGTTATGTGGGCAGTCTGTATGCGTCCGGCACGGCTGGATTTCTGGTGCAGTACGAGGACTGGCAGAAAGCGTACAAAGAGAAGGGCTGGAACAAGCTACGGGTACGCATCGTGGGACAGCCAGCACACATCACCGCCTGGCTCAACGGTGTCAAAACGATAGACTTTCAGGACACGGAGGCACGCTACCCGCGCGAGGGTTACATCGGCTTGCAGGTGCATGGCGGCGAGGGCGCGTGGGGCGAGAACAGCCGCGTGCGATTCCGCAACATCCGCATTCTGGAAATCAGCAGGTAGCGAGGAAGAGGCATGTACAATCAGGGGATGCGCAGTTCAGGACGCTCGTTTCGACTAATGATGCGACAGCCGGGCACCATGCGCGAGATGGGCGGGCAAGAGCTGTCGCTGGCGGTGCAGGCGGTGGACCTCATGTTCATGCGTGCGCTGGACGCGGGCGCATCGGATATCCATCTCCATCCTGAGCGCAACCTGCTGCGCATCCGTTTCCGTATCGACGGGCTACTGCACGAATTCCAGACCGTTACCGACCCCGAGCTCATACAGGCTATGATCACCCGCGTCAAGCTCGCCGCCGACATGCACATCGACGAGAAACGCGAGACGCAAGATGGGCGCATCGACATGGAGTATAACGACCGCAAGCTCAGTGCGCGCGTCTCGTGCATCCCCTCGCTCAACGGCGAGCGCATCGCCATCCGTCTGCTGGACCCGGCGCAGATGCGCGTGGACCTGGACAAGCTGGGTATGCCGCCGGACGTGCTGGCAGACTGGAAGCAGTCCCTGCAAACCGCCTACGGCATGATGGTGGTGACCGGCCCCACCGGCGCGGGCAAGACCTCCACGCTTTACGCCTCCATCAACCTGCTCGACCGCAAGCACCGCAACATCATCACGGTGGAGGACCCGGTGGAGTACGAGTTCCCCGACAACATCATGCAGATACACGTCACCGAAAAGGTGACTTTCCCCAAAGCGCTGCGCGCCATCCTGCGCCACGACCCTGATGTCATCATGATTGGCGAAATCCGCGACCGCGAGTCGCTGCAGATTGGCATTCAAGCCGCGCTCACCGGACATCTGGTCTTCACTACCCTGCACACCAACAACGCGGTGGAGACCATCAGTCGCATGATCGACATGGGTGCGGAGGACTACCTGATTGCCGCCACGCTGGTGCGGGTGATGGCGCAGCGTCTGGTACCCATCATTTGCGGTAACTGCCGCGTGCCCTACCAGCCCAATCCGGAGGAGCTGAAAGCGCTGGGGCTACCGCTCGACGCCCCTGCGAAGCATCAGTTCTTCATCGGCAAGGGGTGCGAGGCGTGCCGCGGCACGGGCTTTCGCGGGCGGACGGGCATCTTTGAGCTGCTCAAAGTCACGCCCGAAATCCGCAAAGCCATCCTGCGGCGCGCCTCCGGCGATGAGATTCTGCAAATCGCCCGTCAGGAAGGAATGCGTACCATGCTGGAGGACGGGCGCGAGAAGGTGCTGCGGGGCGTCACGACCCCGTATGAGGTCATCAAGGCGGTGTTCGCCGGCATGGCGTGAGGTCAGTCCTCCGCTGCCATGCCGAAGTGCATCACCAGCCGCGCGAAGTCAAACAGTCCCACCTCGCCGTCCCCGTCCAGGTCGGCATCGATGTCATACCGCTCATCACCGGCGGTACTGCCGAACGCAGCCACCAGCCTGCCGAAGTCGAGCAGGGTCACCTCCCCATCGCCGTCGATATCGCCGGTGAACAGGTAACCGACGATGAGACCGCTCAGGGAGACTCTACCGCGCAGGAAGGGCGGCCCTTCCACGGCCAGAGACAGGTCGGATGGAGGCAGGTCAGGTTGTGGCACCCGGAATTGGTAGGTCGGGGCTTGCCCAGAGGTCATCCGTACACCGCCCTCTTCCAGCACCTCTCCCGTAGAGACCCTGCCCCATGTGTATCGCAGGTGTTCCGGCACGGCTCCCACCGAGCCGTCGTTCCACACGGTCGCGGACGAAGCGATTTCCATCGCCTGTCTGAAATCTTCCCCTGCAGACAGGATTATCCCCTGCCCGTGTGCAACTGAATACAGGAGTTGCGTCGGTGCTGGCATGGCTGATGTGCTTTGCCGATGAATCCGTTCTCAAGGAAGGAGCGTTGCGATGAACCTGAGCGAGCTGATTCTGCTACCCACACCACGCCGCACGCGCGAGGCACAGGGTGTTTTGCCTCTTCGCCATAACGCCCGCATCGTCTGTCAGGGTGACCCGCAAACGGTGTTCCCCATCGCCGCGCGCCTGCAGGAGGCAGTGTGGGAGACGCAGGGCATGGAATGGAGCCTTTGGGCGGGCAGTGCGGAGGGCGACCCGCTGGCACAGTTCATCCTGACTCTGGAAGCAGACGCAGACGTTCCCGCACAGAGCTACCGGTTGCGCATCACGCCAGAGCGCATCCACCTTGTTTCTGGCGACGCTGCGGGGCTGTTCTACGGGGTGATGACCCTGCGGCAGATACTTCGCCAGTGCGCAGGCGAGCTGCCCTGTGGCGATATCGATGACCACCCCGACTTCCCCTCGCGCGGAGTGATGCTGGACATCAGCCGCGACAAGGTGCCCACGCTGGAAACGCTGTTTGCGCTGGTGGATGAGCTGGCGGAGTGGAAGATAAACCATCTGGAGCTGTACACCGAGCATACCTTTGCCTACCGCCAGCACCGCGAAGCATGGGCGCAAGCCAGCCCGATGACCGGCGAGGACATCCTGCGGCTGGACGCCTACTGCCGCCAACGGTTCATGGAGCTGGTTCCGAATCAGAACTCCTTCGGGCACATGCACCGCTGGCTGAAGTTGCCCCGCTATCGCCATCTCGCCGAATGCCCTGACGGGTTCGACTGGCCGTGGGGCGGACATAGCGATGAACCCTTCAGCCTCGACCCCACCAACCCGGAAAGCCTGCAGTTCATCGCCGGGCTGTACGAGGAGCTATTGCCGCACTTCAGCAGCCGCAAGTTCAACGTGGGCTGCGACGAAACCTTCGACCTCGGCCAGGGCAAGAGCAAAGCGGAGTGTGAGCGCAAAGGCAAAGGACGGGTGTATCTGGAGTTTTTGTTGAAGATTTACGAGCTGGTCCAACGGCACGGACGCACCATGCACTTCTGGGGCGACATCATCATGGAGCATCCTGAGCTGGTGCCGGAGCTGCCCAAAGACATGGTCGCGCTGGAATGGGGCTACGAGGCGGAACACCCCTTCGATGCACACGGCGCGAAGTTCGCGGCGTCGGGCATTCCCTTTTTCGTGTGTCCGGGTACCTCCTCGTGGAACACCATCGTCGGGCGAACGGACAACTGCCTTGGCAATCTGCGCAACGCCGCCGAGAACGGTCTCAAACACGGCGCCATCGGCTACCTGATAACCGACTGGGGCGATAACGGGCACTGGCAGTATCTGCCGGTGAGCTACTTGGGATTTGCGGCGGGTGCGGCATACTCGTGGTGCTATCAGGCGAACCGCGACCTCGACATCGTGTGCGCGCTGGATACGCACGTTTTCCACGATGAGGCGGAAGCGATGGGCAGGCTGGTCTATGACCTCGGCAACGCCTACCAGAAAATCGGGCATCTGGTGGGTAACGCCAGTGTGCTGTTCCACTTCGTGCATTCCTCGCTGTCCCAGCCCATGCCCGAAGGCGTGACCGAGCAGACCATCCGCGCGACGATGGATTATATCCGCACGGTGAGCGAGCCTCTGTCCCGCGCGCGCATGGACAGGGCAGACGCCAGCCTGATCGTCGACGAGTTTGCCAACGCGGTGCGGATGTTGTTGCACGGTTGCCGTCGCGCGCTGGCGGTGCGTACGGGTATCATTAGCACAGAATCGGAGCGACAGGCTCTGGCTGCCGAGATGCGTGAGATACTGGGCGAGCATCGCCGGTTGTGGGTCGCCCGCAACCGCGAAGGCGGACTGCAAGACAGCACCCGTGTGCTGGAACAACGGCTGACGGAGTATGAGGGAGGTGCACCATGATTGCCAAACGTCCGTATGGTAAGAAGGGAGATAAACTCTCCATCATCGGTTTGGGAGGCATCGTGCTGGCGCGATTGCCCCAAAAAGAGGCGGATGCCATCGCGCGCGAGGCGTTCGAGCGTGGCGTCAATTACTTCGACGTCGCGCCTACCTACTGGGATGCCGAAGAGCGAATGGGCCCCGCCATTAAGCCCTTCCGCGACAAAATCTTCCTCGCGTGCAAAACCGCCAAACGCGACGCCAAAGGCGCACAGGAAGAGCTGGAAGCCTCGCTGCGCAAACTGCAGACCGACCACTTTGATCTTTATCAGCTGCACGCCCTTTCCAACATGCAGGAGCTGGAGCAGTGCTTTGCCCCCGGAGGCGCGATGGAGGTCTTCCTGAAGGCACGCGAGCAGGGCAAGGTGCGCTACATCGGCTTCAGTGCGCATTCGGAAGAGGTCGCCCTGGAAGCCATTAAGCGGTTTCCGTTTGACAGCGCGCTGTTCCCGTTCAACTTTGTCACGCTGTTCAAGGGTAACTTCGGCTGGGAGCTGCTGAAGGAAGCTCCCAAACGCGGCGTGACGTTGCTTGCCCTGAAAGCGATGGCGCGGACTCACTGGCAAGAGGGCGCGAAACGACTGGAGAAATGCTGGTACGAGCCGATTACCGACCCGAAACTGGCGGAGCTGGCGCTGCGTTTCACCCTGTCCCTGCCCAACGTGACCGCCGCCATCCCTCCGGGCGATGAGAACATCTTCAAGATGGCGTTGCAGCTGGGCGAGCGGCGTTTCCGACGAATCACCCCGCGCGAGGAGCAACAGCTGCGTGCAGAGGCAGAAAAGCTGACGCCCATCTTCGCGCGCGCGGCGTAAGCCGAGGATTGAAAAGCCGAGCCCTCCACCGGGGCGGGGGGCTCGGCACAGGGTTACTTACCGCGACCAGTCGTTTTCATCCTTACCGGTGAGGGACCAGTTGTATGGCACCTTCACCAACCCACGACGGATCGCTTTGGCGTGCCCGTCTGCAAACACGAAGCTGGCGGTCATGTTGTGGCGATAGCGCACCTGACCATAGCCCTGGTTCCGTGTCCAGTCCCAGTTATTGCCGTCCCAGTCGCTGGCGCTCAGGTCGCGGTCCAGCAACCTCCACAGGGGATCGTTATCGCCTTCGGGGAAGCGTCCCCACCAGCAGAACTCCTGCCCGGGCCACCAGCAGAAGTTGGCGGAGGTGTCATAGCCCCATGCGCCAATCTGCGTGCCATCGCCGTACACAATGGTCTCCGCCGGGTGGGTGAAGATCGAGTCGCTGTCGGGCACATAGTGCACCCAGCCATCCCAATCACCCCACAGCGGGCAGATGTGACCGTTCATGGAGTAGTTGAACCGTTTGGCGATACCCGACGGGCAGATTCGGATTTCACTGCTCTGCCGATAGGTATCCCAGTTGTCACCCGTGCCCGACTTGATGTAGGGCGAGACGCGGAAGAACCAGTGCCCGTTGCCTTCCGGGCGATTGTGCCAGGCGGGGAACCAGACCTCGTCATAGTCCTGAAGGTACATGCGCGTCGCCAATCCTATCTGCTTCATGTTGCTTAGACAGCTCGCTTGACGCGCCTTTTCCCGCGCCTGAGCGAAAACCGGGAACAAAATCGCTGCCAGTATCGCGATAATCGCGATAACAACCAGCAGCTCGATGAGCGTAAATGCGTAACGTTTCATGGTGTGTGACCTCCTGGTGATTCAGATAGTAGACCGGGAGCCGGCGCTGTGCTTTGCCGCAGCACCAGTTCCGTCGCGAACGTCCGTTCTCTGTCGGCGGGCGGTTCCCGCTTTTCTATCCACTCCATGAGCATGTTGACCGCTTCAGTAGCCATCTGCTCTAGCGGCTGGCGCACAGTACTCAACTGGGGGGACAATACCTGGGCAAAAGGCGTGTCGTCAAAGCCCACCACCGACACGTCTTCGGGCACACGCAGCCCCAGCTCCTGAGCGACTTGCAGGATACCCGCCGCGGTTTCATCGTTTGCCGCCAGGACGGCTGTGGGGCGTTCCGACAGGGTCAGCATCGCCCGCGCACCGCTCATCGCACCTCGCGCCGTAAAGTCCCCTTCCGCGAGCCACTCACTGCGCAGGGGCAACTGGCGTTCCTCCAGATACTGGCGAAAGGCGAGCAGGCGCTGTTGAGCATCGTAGAATGCTGGCGGCCCACCCACGAAGCCGAACCTGCGATGACCCTGAGCGTACAGCCAGTCCATCGCCGCGAAGATACCTGCTGTGTTATCCACGCACACACTGGGCATCCCTTCTATCCTTGCCGATACCACCACACATGGAACGTGGCGCAGATGCAGCTCCTGAGGCACCTGCGATGTGCCTAGCGGAGCGATGAGCAGGGTACCATCCACCTTGCCGCTTAACAACGACTGCACCAGAGTCACGTCATCCATTGGCGTGGCAGAGGTGTGCAGCAGAATGTCATAACCGTGCTCGCCGACCGCGTCGGCAATGCTGGATAGCATCGCGTGGATGTAGGGAGAGCGCAGCATGTTGCGCGTCACCACTGGCGGCACAACGGCGATGGTCTCGGTTTTGCCGGTGACCATCGAACGAGCAAGACGGTTCGGGCGGTAGTCCAGCTCACGCGCCACCTCCAGCACCTTCAGGCGTATCTCCTCCGGCACAGGGCGCGGACCGCCGTTCAGCGCATAGGACACCGTGGAGACGGAGATCCCCAGTCTTTTGGCTATGTCGCGAATAGTCGCAGGCATCGTTCACTTTCCGAAACGTTTCGCGAAACGTTTCGAATAGATGATACACCTTTTCTACACGGTTGTCAAGGGTTCAAGGGAGATTTTTTCCGAAAAACTCGTACTACCCGCAGTTAATCATATGCGCCAGATAGCCCGCCCCGAAGCCGTTATCGATGTTCACCACTGCCACGCCGGGCGCACAGGAGTTCAGCATGGTCAACAGCGGCGCGAGCCCGCCAAAGTGCGCCCCGTAACCCACGCTGGTCGGCACGGCAATGACGGGTCGGCTGACCAGACCACCCACCACGCTGGGCAAAGCCCCCTCCATGCCGGCGACTACCACCAGCACGTTGGCTGCGAACAGCTTCTCGGATTGCGATAGCAGCCGGTGTAAGCCTGCTACCCCCACGTCGTACAGCCGTTCCACCCGACTGCCCATCTCCAGTGCGGTGACCGCTGCCTCTTCCGCCACAGGCAAGTCGGATGTCCCTGCCGCCACGACCAGCACATAACGGTCCTGGGGTATCTCGCTCTCTGGCTCGCTCTCACCCACCACCAGAATACGCGCCGTCTCATGATAGCGTGCGCGTGGAATGCGCTCCGTCACCATCGACGCCAGCTCGGGAGAAGCACGGGTGGCTAAGACTTTTCGATGGCGGTTGCCCAGCCTTTCCAGTATCGCCACCACCTGATCTGGCGTCTTTCCCTGACAGAACACCACCTCAGGGAAGCCGACGCGCAGTGCCCGATGGGTGTCGATGCGGGCAAACTCCAAGTTTTCATAAGGCAGGGCACGGAGCTGCTGTAAAGCATCCTGTACCGAGAGGCTACCCTCGCGCACCGCCTGCAACAGCTGCTCTAAGGCTTTAACGTCCATGCGTTGCTACCTCGATCGAATCGGTGCGGATGAGCCCCGCTTTACGAAGCGGCTCGTTCAGGCTGCCGGTGCGATAGCCCGCCAGATCCAGTGTCACATACAGATAGCCGATCTCCTTGAAACGCGGCACGATGATGTCTGCCAGCTCTACCACACGCGCCAGCTCTGCTTTCTCCACCTCAATGCGTGCAATCGTATCGTGGTGGCGTACCCGAAACTGTCGGAAACCCAGCTCGCGCAGGCATCGCTCTGCAGCGTCCACCTGTGCGAGCAGCTCCGGTGTGATGACCGTACCGTATGGAAATCGTGAGGAAAGGCACGCAAACGAAGGCTTATCCCAGTTGGGTAAACCCGCCGCCTGTGCCGCCTGACGAATGTCCTCTTTCGTGAAGCCCGCTTCGCGCAGGGGGCTGCGCACTCCCCTCTCTGCCGCGGCGCGCTTTCCGGGACGGTAATCGCCCTCATCGCCCGCGTGCGAACCATCTGCCACCCACTGGATGCCGTGTTCGTCCGCTACCCGCCTTATCACCCCGAACAGCTCGGTCTTGCAGTGGTAACAGCGGTCGGGGTTGTTCACTCGAAAGTGCGGGTTGCTCAGCTCATGCGTGCGCACCACCACGTATCGCCAGCCGCGCGACTCCGCCAGGTTTCGCGCCTCTTCGATCTCGCCTGCGGGAAACGCCTCCGAGTCGCCGATGACTGCCAGGGCTCTATCGCCCAGTGCTTCATGTGCGATATGCATCAGGTAGGTGCTATCCACACCACCCGAGTAGCCTACAGCCACGCTGCCCATCTCTCGCAGAATGGCAATCAAACGCTCCTGTTTGCTCTGCCAATCAGACATCGTTCAATCCCCCCACCTCATGATACCCGAACGGCGCACGCTGTTGCGACCCCGATATCCGCGGAGCATCCCGCGTCGGGCAAGGCGACTGGTCACCCAGATGAACGCACCGAGCACTATCCACAGCGCAATGCTCAGGCGAGTGACCATTTTCGCCTCCACCGCCGCGGTGACAGGCACCTTTGCCATCACCTTGCCGTTGATCACCGCCCGCAGCTCCCCCAAAGGCTGCCCCTGCTGGATGGGAGGTCTGGCAGAATCCAGATGCAACACCGGCTTCACTTCGTTCCCCCACCGTCTCGGTACGATGACACGCAGAGGCGCGGCAGCCACCACAGGCACGGCTTCCGGTCTGGCTCCATCCACCCTGAGTTCGCCTACCAGTCCGCCCGCCTGCGCCAGATCAATGCGCGTATACTGCTTATACGCCCACTCGATGAGCGCATGGGTATCCCTGTCGGCGTCGGTACTGCCCAGCACCACCGAAATCAGACGCCAGCCGTTGCGCGTCACCGAGCCGACAAAGCATCTGCCCGCTTTTGCCGTGTAGCCGGTCTTGATGCCGTCCGCGCCCGGCAGGTGCTTCAAACAGCGTGCGTGCGTGGTCACCACCACGTCCTGCTGGTTCACCGAGCGCAGGATGCGCGCCTTTTGCGTGCGCACAATTTCGTTGAACAGCGGGTTCTGGATGCAATAACGCGCGAGGGTCGCAAGATCGCGCGCGGTGGAGTAATGGTTTGGGTGGTCGAGCCCGTGCGAGTTGGCGAAGTGGGTGTTGGTCAAGCCCAGTTCTCGCGCCTTCTCGTTCATCAGCTCGACGAACCGCTCTTCGCTACCGCACAGGTACTCTGCCGCCGCTACGCTACCGTCGTTGGAAGAACGCAGCATAATGGCATACAGCATATCGCGCAGGGGAATGGTCTCGCCCGGCGTCATGTTCAGGTTCGCGTAGCGGGTGTTCACAGCGTTCTCGGTAGCGACGACCAGGTCGTCCAGATTGCCCCGCTCAATCAGCAGGATGGCGGTCATCATCTTGGTGGTGCTGGCGATGGCGCGACGCTCGTCCGCGCGCAACTCGTACAGCACCTGACCGGTCTCGGCATCCACCAGTATCGCCGATTTGGCTTTCAGAACAGGCGGAGGGATGGCGTTTGCCGCCCCCGCTATCAGCAACCAGAACAGGCAAAAGATGATGGCTCCACGCACGTTGCGAAGACTCCTCCTGCTATGTCAAGCGTTATCACGCGATGCTCTGCACACCGACGCTGATTACCCCGGCGACAGCTCCAGTGCTTCGCTCTGATTCCCCTCTGGTGGGCTGAGCTCCTCCAGTTCAGGCAGTTCGTCCAGCGAATTCAGCCCAAAGTAATGCAGAAACTGTGGCGTCGTGCCGTAAAGCACAGGTCTGCCCGCCGTGGGCTTACGCCCGACCTCCTGAATCAATCCACGCTGCAACAGCGTGCGGACAACCCCTTCCGATTGTACCCCACGAATCGCCTCGATTTCCGGCAGGGTAATCGGCTGGCGGTAGGCGATGATGGCGACGGTCTCCAGCGCGGCACGGGACAGCTTACTGGGTTGCGGCTGCAGGTAACGCGCTACCACCTCAGCATACTCCGGGCGCGTGCACAGCTGATAACCTCCTGCCACCCGCACCACCTGCAAACCGCTTGCCTGCAGACGGTCTTCCAGAGCTTCGATCGCCTGCTGTAACTGTGGCTCCTCGACACGGAAGACCTCTATCAGCGTTTTCATCGGCACCGGTTCAGTGGCGACAAACAGCACGCACTCCAGTGCGCGGCTAAGCTGTGGGATGTCCATCGCCTGCCTCCTTTCGCGCCCACAGGGTAATCTCGCCGAACAGTTCGTCCTGACGGGCTTCCACCCTGCCCTGTCGCATCAGCTCCAGTACCGCCAGAAAGGTCAGCAGCACCTCCCATCGGGTGAACGGCGCATCCAGCAACTGCTCAAAGCGCAACCCCTCTGCGGCAGTATGTATCCGCCGCCATACTTCCACTATCTTCAACCGTAGAGACAGTCTCTTGCGCGGGATGAGAATGGCAGGCGGCGGGGTATCTACCGCCTCCGCGAGCAACCGTTCCAGCGCACGCAGCAGGTGTTGTGGGGTCAGCTCCCCGAGCGGGATGGGCAGTTCGTAATCCGGTACCGGCGCATCGGGGCTGCGAAAGAACCACTGCTTGCGTTCGGCTTCCCATGTTTGTAGCGTCTCCACCAGCGCTTTGTATTTCTGGTACTCCACCAGCCGCGCCACCAGCTGCGCGCGCGGGTCTTCCTCTTCGTCTTCCTCTTCCAATCGGGGCGGTTTCGGCAGCAACATGCGCGATTTAATCTCCAGCAGGGTCGCCGCCATCACCAGAAACTCGCTGGCGATGTCCAGGTCCAGCTCCTCCATCATGCGCAGGTATTCCAGATACTGGTCAGTGATAAGCGCAATGGGGATGTCGGTAATGGAAACCCTGTTCTCACGCACGAGGTGGAGCAACAGGTCCAACGGACCCTCGAAAATCGGCAGATGGAGCACCATTTGCATCGGCCTAGGCATTACCTCTGCTCCCCCAACAAGGGTTGCCAAAGACGTCGGCGCAAAGGGAGTTCCTCTGTCATAAATTGGGAGAAACTTAAGGCTCGATTCTCTTTGGGAAACATGTTGTTCTTGACCACATCTCGCACGACGAGATAAACGTTCTGCTTGCGAATATTATCTATCTTCTCTTTCGTCAGGTCTTTTTTTGCTTCATCAAGAGTTTGCGTAATGACCAAATAAACAGTCAAACCTCCTGTGATACCGAGTTCCTCGAAAACCTGCTTATATCGCTCACGGAGCGAACGCTTGACTGAGACAACGATACATCGCTGTCTATCCAGTTCCCATGCCTGTCTGCTTGGAAAGAGAAAATCGACTTTGCCGTTCAAAACCTGCTGCGTTTCGAATTCGCCAGCATAACCAAGGTGCCTCAGAAGATAGTCCAGGTGGAGTTGAGCACTGCCCCCTGCTCTACTCATGCGCCCCTGTGCCAGAGACTGCTCAAACAGTCGGTAAAAAGGTCTGAGGTGCTCCGCCACTGCCTTCAGTTTCTCCAACGGAGACGTGGTAGGCGTCTCTAAGGCGGATATTGCCGATTTAATCAAATAAGAGGTATTTGGATATTGCTGTGCTGCGTGGTCACTCAAAGCAAGCTCAACTGCCTTGAGCGCGCATTGCTCCTCATACCTCAAGTAGAGTGCATACTCAGTGTCGAGAAACTCACAAAACAGAGAATCCACATCCCGCAGTATTTCATCTTGCGAGGGTAAAGTATTATTCCATCGTTGCCGGAAAACGTGCTGTCGTGCCTCTTCCGCAAGTTGTGTGCCCCGAGGGATAACCTGCTGTCTCACCCAGGCAGCAAAGCCCTTGCTACCTTGTAACTCCCTCTGAAGGTCTTCCCACTGATTCATACCTCTTTCTCCAACACGACAATATGCTCTCGCGTCATCGTCTCTCCTTTTTCGCCGGGCACGTTGCTAGGGCTGTTTTGCAGAGGCATGCGCTTGTTGGGAATCCGCCGCTCGAAAGTGTCTCGTAACCGCCAACCGAAACACTGCGCCATCTCCACCAAAATGGTATCTGTGGGGATTTTCACTCCTCGCACAGTACGATTACCCACTACGAAGCAGGCTCTTGCTCCCAACCGACAGACCCGCGTTATCTCTTTCAGGCACAAGGCGAAATCGTCGTAAAAAGCACGTACCTGCTTCGCCCGCCGTTTGTCGCGAGACGTGATTTGCGACAAGGTGTCTTCAAGGCTGCGTGACTGATAGTTCCGCTGGCTGTCGCCGGTATCCTTCCCGCCCAGCGCCCGAGTATCGATGCTCTTGGCTTCCTCGTCTGACAGACCCAGCCACTGCAACGACAAGCGTGAGAACTGTCCATAAGCCACTGTCGTGTGCGAATCGCCATACGGTGGCGATGTCACCACAATATCGACACTCTCGTCCGGTATCGGTTGGCGCTGACGTGTGTCCGCTTGGAACACCTGAACCCATGTCGCCGGTTTGATTTCGCTAGCAAACTGCGTCATCCCCGCAATATTCGCCTCGGCTTTCGCTAAGAACACTGCCAGTACATCGGGCTGGTGAT
This sequence comes from Bacillota bacterium, assembly GCA_023511455.1. Lineage (NCBI taxonomy): Bacteria > Bacillati > Bacillota > Bacillota bacterium. The sequence continues at coordinate 34,725 of JAIMBJ010000021.1, read as the reverse complement.
TGTGTTGCTGCTCTAAGGGAATGCGATACAGTTTGAACTCGCCTTTGCGCGTGTAGGAACACTCGCGCACCGTATGCGAGAAAGCCACCAGAAAGAACTCACGTGTCGGCTGGTGTGGTATCTCAAGGATGACATCGCGCAGCAGCGCTAAGTCGCGTTGTATCGCTGGCGCAAACCAGTAATCGATATGGAAAAAGCGCGGAATTCGGTGGATTTGCTCCTCTTCCGGAAGGCTCCGGAGCTGTCGGTAGCGCTCGTATATCTGCGACAGAGCGGCTTGCAGGTGGTCTGCGGGCAGAGGCGTGGTTTTCACCCTCGCTAGCAACACCGCCAGAGGGTTGAGGTCTATCCCATAGGCGTTCAGCCCCGCCAACCGCGCCTCCACTAAAGACGTACCTGAACCACAAAAAGGGTCTAACAGTGTTTCGTGGGGACGTGCATACAGGCGTATCAGCCGTCGGGCTACCTGCGGAATCATCATGGCAGGGTAGGTGTGGAACCCGTGCGTGTGCGTTTTGGTATTGGCGGTTGCGTAGTCCCAATCTTGGTCAACAACGGGTTCCTCCTGCACCGCTTCGGGCAGGTATAGCAAGCTCATTTGTTCGCGCAGTCGTTCTTCATGCATCCTCATTGCTCCGAGACTATAATATAGCATATCCGACATCTGGCGCAAAGACCGTTGTGGCGGAACGACTGGATGAAGGACGGGTGGAGCGGGGGATCGATGAGAAAGGGGGCAGACGCCCTGCGTCTGCCCCCACATAGTTACGGCACGATGACGTCCGGATACAGTCGCGGGCTGAAGGTCTGGAAGAACAGGTCACTGGTGCCGGTGCGCGTGCTGTTCCAGAACAGCCACACCTTCGGCTCGAACTCGTCCTTGAGGGCAAACAGGTTGCTTTCGCTGGTTGCGCCCACCAGCGGCACCAGCGCCTGCGAACCTTCGGTGGCTTCGGAGGTCTCGTCGATCCAGCGCACCACGCCTGCCACTGTGCGCGGCGAAGATTCCGGATTGCCCTGCGCGTCCAGACCAATGTAGGTGATGCTGACCAGTTTGCCCTCGTCCGCCTCGGTGAAGTAGATGCGCCCTCGCGCGAAGTCCACCTCCACCGGGCCAACAGGCGCGCTGATGCCCGTGACCGACACCCCCGACACATCGGGACGTCGCTCGCCCTGACCGTCGGTAATGATGGGTGTGAACACCGGTGTGGGCAGTTGCACTCCCAGGCGCATGGTCTTCACCACGAACACTTCCGCCGGCGTGGAGCCAGTAGACTTGCGGTAGAACAACCACAGCCTGTCCACCGGTGGCGACTGCGTGGGGTTGTTGAGCGCGGGCAGGATGTACTTCCAGCGCGGGTTCAGCGACTTCTCCAGCCCACCGGTGGGCGCGCTGTTCGCCCCCGCGTAGAAGGCGACGGGTTGCGGCACGGGCACGCCATCGTTCGGTACCAGCGAGTTCCAGCCGTGATTGGCAGTCAGGCGCATGGCGCGCGGCGTGTAATCCGCAAACACCACATCGGTGCGCGATGGCGCACGATAGGGGAAGGTCACTGTGCCCGCCGACAGGTCGATCACCGCCTGCCAGTCGATTTGCGTGCGTGCGCTGTCGGTGTAGCGGGTCAGGTACAGGATACCCGTGTTCGAGTCATAGCGCCGGTCGTAATAGTAGTCACCCGATTGCTGGATGTCGCTGGCTGCCAGCGGGTGCGGGTCGCCCACGCGCCAGATGCGGATGCGCTGGTTGCGGTTCCATGACAGGTCGCGCGACATCCACACGTTGGTGGTACCGATGCGCTGTAGCACCTCCCCGCGCACGGGCGGCAGGTCCACCGGAACCAGTCTGCCACCGCCACCCAGCGTGAAGCGGGTGAGTATCAGCTCATTGGTTTGTCTCGTCTTGGTGGAAGCCGTGTAGATGACATCCAGCGCGCCAAGGCGCGGGATAGCCAGCGGTTCAAAGGCGTTGGTCACCACCGCGGGCACCGGCAGTTGCTGGTCGCGCGTCCACGCGCTGGGGTTCAACGGATTGCCCAGGCAGGCGTTATAGTAGATGGTGTAACGTCCGCTGGCGCCGCTATACCAGAACATCACCGGTACACCGCCCACCACAACCACGCGAGGCTGGAAGCGCGGCAGCCAGACATCGTTGCCCAGCGCAACAGGGGTACCCGGCACACCGTTCACTATCGGCGCGACGAAGGTCACGTTTTCGGTGAGCACCACGCCGGTGTCCTGCCTCTTCGCTGCCTGCCCCTGCCACAGCAGATAGGGTTGTCCACCCACAATGAAGAACGTGGGCGAGTAGTGTTTGATGGAGGACGGTATCACCGTACCGGGCTGGGTAGTGAACAGTCTGCCGTACTTGTCGCGCACGGAGCTGTTCGTGGGGTCACGCGGGTATTCCACACCGCGTCCGCTCCACCATTGATTCGGTGAGGCGGCTGTCCACACCCCGCGCTGTGCATCGCGCGGCAGCACCGCGAGATGCAGGAACCAGGCGTTGCTACCTGAGGGTTGCGTCTCGCGGTAGCTGTCGCTGCCGTCTTCGGTGACGCGGTTGCGGCTCCAGTTGCTGCTCCATGCCAGCAACATTCCCTCCGGCAACATCAGCGCGGCGGGTTGTACGTTCGCCGCCAGGTAGCCCGGCTGTCCGGGTTGCGGCGGGATACCCTGCCACACCGTGTCCAGCTGAGGCAGAGAACCGCTCGTCCAGCTGTTGGTCAAGCGCGATTCGGTGACAGTCACCTTCACGCGCATGGTGGGTTCGCTGACGGGCTGCGCGGGCTGATTGTTGGCCTGGATACCCAGCACATACGGGTTCCACGACGCCGCCTCGAAGATGCGGATGTAGTTGCTGTAGGTTCCCGCCGGCGTGCCCAGCGGAACCTGCACACTGACCAGAGGTTTGGTCGTGGGCACATTGTCGAATGCACCACCCGCTGCGCCCGGGTAAGGTTTGTCGGGAATAGACAGCACCGTTGGACTACTGTCCGGGCGTGGCTTGTGCAGCGTATGCATCCCCGGGAAGCCCTGGTACTGCGGCGGGCGGAACGTTAACCACATCGGGTCGTAAATCAAGTCCAGCGAGGTAAACACGTTCTGCTGTACCACGCTGCCATCCGGGCGACGCACCCAACCCGCCGTCAGCGCCGGTTTGTGGAAGGTAAAGGTTGGGTCGCCCAGCGGGCTAACCTCCCAGTAGAACGGGCTTACCTGGTCGCTGACCAGCGTGATTGGCAGTGGGTTCTGGAACACCGGGTTGCCGCTGGCATCCAGGTAGTCCACCGACCCCACAGCGCGCACGTTCAGCAGGTTCACGTTACTCAGACTGCGCACCGTGAAGGGTTTCCACGCAGGTTTTATCGCCCGGTACCACGGGTTGGTGTTATACACCGGGTCCGCATCGGAGATAGGCGGGCGGAAGGCGAAGTTCGCCGGGTCGGGGTGCACACCGAAACCGTGCGGTACCGCACCGATATCGACGGTCTCCTCCTCCACGCGCAGGCGCATATCGGGCGGCACGCCCAGCGTGATCCGGAACTCGCGGTACGGCTCCTCGCGGGTAGCCGGAGGCGTTTGCCTCAGTGCCGCTCCGCCCGGCAGGTCCAGCTGACCGTTGTTGTTCACATCCACGTAGATGCGGATGGGACGGCGGATACGGGTAGCGTAACCGCGCGCCGTGTACGGATTCTCTCCGTCGAAGCCCACCAGGTTCGCCGGCTGGAAGCGCGGTACCTGCACACTCACCTCGCCCACGGTCGGAATCAGCGTCCAGCTGGTCCACTCCGGCTCTACGCCGACCGGGTCGGTGGGGGCTGCCAGAGCGCCGCCGCGCGATGCGGCAAACAGGTCTGCACCACCAGCTGCCACCTTCACCGCCCGCTCAGGGATATCGGGGTAGTCCACGCTGGTGTTCGGGATATTCACGGGCAATTCGTCCCAGGGCAGCGGGTTAATCACCGCGAGAGAGCCGTCGTCGTTGTTATGCCAGGCAACGTTCGCCCGCTGCACCTTCACGCGTAGCGGGTCACCGCCGCGCAAGGCTACCTTAGAGCGGTCGGCAATTTGTATCAGGCGCGCACTACTGGCGCCATGTGGCACCAGACCGATTTCCAGCTGCAGGAACTTGCCTGCATTGCCGTTCATGCTCAGCTCTTGAGGCACGGAGGTACCTACCACCGTCTGCCCAATCCAGCCCACTTCCAGGTTCGGATTGACCGTGCCATCCGGGTTCAGTATACGCAGAGCCAGCGGATGGGCGATGGTGAACTCGAAATACGGCTCCGGTGTGCGCTCCAGCGTCATGGTTGCGGTCTGTTGCCCGCCGCCGGATGTGGTGGTGGAGGTTACCCGCACCGCCGCGGCATAACGTGCGCCAGGCGTCCACGCATCGCCGTCCTGGGTGGGGGTGATACGGAAGGCATGATACGCCATCCACTTCTGCGCCGGGCCGGTATCACTGCCATAAGGAACAACCCCTACGGTGCGGTTCACCGTTGCGGCGCGGCTTCGCAGAGTAAGCGTGACCGAACGCGCAGGCGGCACCAATCCCTGCATGCCGTAGGCAATCACGTACACCGTGTCGCCCCATTCGTAGCCCACTTTGCGCGTGTGCCCACCTGCGACCACTTCCTCCGGGGTGCGGGTGCGCCGTTGCACGATATCGGCGTACTCCTGCGCAGTAAAGACCTCCACCTGCAGATTCGCCAGGTTCGGGCTGAGTAAAGCATCCACCAGCTCCGCCCCCGGAGGCTCGCCCGGCGTCAGATAGCCCCCTGTGGGCGAGAACGCATAGATGATGCCGTCATCGCCAGCAATGTACATCCAGTTGTTCGCCACCGCGGGCGAGGCAAACACCTGCTCACCCAGCGTCTGCCAGCCCCACAGCACATCCCCGCGCACGTTGATGACGTTGTTATTGTTGTCCAGCACCTGCCGGAAGGAGCCCGGCCCACCGTTAAAGGCGTTCAACGCCAGCACCTTGCCGTCCATCAAGCCGAACACCACCGCAGGCAACGGCGTCGCCCCGGTTGCCGAACGGCTCGGGATAATCTGAGTAAACGTCATCGACGAATAGATTGCTGCTCCCAACGAGCCACTGGCAGAAGCAACGGGGCTCGCGGGGTTGGTCACGTCCTGCCATACCAGCTCCGTTCTGCCGTTGCCGATGCCCTGTGCGTCCAGAGCATAGACCGTGCCGCCCCGGTCGCCGATGAACACCACATCGCGCACGCCGGTGATGGTGTTCACCTGCGCCGCCACTGTCGGCGAGGAGTAGACAAACGGCTCCACCGGCTCCTCGTCGCCAGCGGTGCTTATCGGTGGTCGCTGTGCGTAGGGCCACACCCACACGCGCTCGGTGCGCCGGCGTCCGGTGCCCTTCTCCTTCACGCAGTACACGCGCCCGTCGGCGGCGGCGAAGTACACCTTGCCGTCGAACACGGCAGGAGTGGTGGAGATGGGGTCCAGTGGCAGTTCTTCGGGTAAAGAAGGGTCGTCCCCGGACGCAGGTTCATATTTGCCGGGGTAAATCCATCGCTCGGTGGTAGTGCCATTGTCCCCTTCGGCATCCAGAGCGTACAAACGTCCATCCAGACCACCGACGAAAACGGTGGGGCCTTCACCCTGCGTGCGGTTATAGGCAGGAGACGACACGAACCCATCCACCACCGCCGCCTTGTCCGCTGCGGGATACACCCAGATGCGGTCGGTGGTGCCGGGGTTGCTCGTGCTGAAGTCGCCGTTGCCGCTGGCGTCCAGACAGTACACTCGCCCGTTCGAGTTTGCCACATACACCCGCCAATCGGGGCTACCGCTCGTGCCGATGTTGACCACTAGCGGCGAAGAGTAACCGAACGAACCGACGACCGGACGTTCGTTCAGAGGTTCCTGCGGCCATATCCAGTATGAGAAGGTGGTCCCGTCGCCGTTGCCAACGGCGTCCAGCGCATACACCTTCCCGTTGTTCGCGGAGAAGAAGACCACCTGCCGGTCGACGACAGTGCCTCCCGATACACGCATCGGCACCGTTTGCACCACAGGCGTGGAGAAGACGCCGCTCGCGCCAGTGCCCTGCTCCACGAACCGGGCGGCGTCGGCAATCACCACGCGCCCAACTTCTGAAGCAAGGCGCGTATAGTTGACCAGCTCCACATAGTTCGTTGTGCCCTGTCGCATCAGGTAGGTTCCCAAACTGAACCACTGCCCTCCGGCAGTGTTCTGTGTCTGGTCTACCTCCACGACGGTTGTGCCCTCCTCGTGGTGGACGATGTAGCGTGCGACCGTGCTTCTGGCAACAGTGCCATCGTCCTGCGGTAACCAGACGTAAACGGTGTATCGGGCTGTCGTGCTACCGCTGGAGGGCTGCAGGTCGGGCTGCCACCGCACGCGCAACCAGGTGTCGGGGTCGGAAGTCGGGACGACGGGTGCTTGCACGTAGCTGGTTCCATACGGCTCAGGCTGTAACACGGGGGGAGTAACCCACCCTACATCCGCCTGGAACGCAGGTGCGCCATCGGCGTCATCCACGGTGACCGCACGTTGACCGCTGACGTTTAACGGATACCGCCAGACCACCCGCCCCACGTTGTCAAAGCAGTACAGCACGCCGATTTCCACGCTGGCGGTGGGGTCATCGTCAGAAGGAACCCGCTCGATGCGCCCGATGTACACCAGCTGCTCGGAGCGCCCGGGCGCTACCCGGATGGTCGCGGCAACCGGTGAGGAATAAAACGCCCCCATGTCGGGCATGAAGCGTACGCCGTCAAACACCACCAGCCGACCAGCGTCATCAAAGTTGCCGTCCTCGTCGGTGTGGGTGGAGGTATTGTAGGCATAGACCTCCACGGGGCGACGACCATCAAAGGGGAACAACAGGTCGCCGCGAAGCAGGGTGCGCTCCCATTTCCCGGTGCCGGAATTGTAAATATACGCGGTGCTACCTGCTGTTCCCAATCGCACCCATCGTCCACCGGCTGTCTGGTTCACTATCAGGATAATCTCTTTGTAATCGTTGGCTCCTACGGGATAGCGGACTTTGACCACCGCCTCGCGGACGTTCCGTCCGTTTGCCGTGCCGCTGGAGGGGAACCACAACGCAATCTGATAGCGAGTCGGTCTGGCAACAAGCGGGTTATAGGCGGAGTTATCCGGGTCGAGTTCGGCGGGAGTGGCGTTGCGCCAGCGGACAACCACCGTCGCGCCGCTGGTGGGGTCATCGGCGTTGCTCGGATTGACCGCGCTGGCATAGTCGTAAGAGTCGCGGAAGCAATCGGTGACCGCATTGGCATCGGTAATGTTGATGGTGGTCACCGAGCCCTGTATCACCGCGTAGTCGCCCGCACGATTGACCCCGTCGCGGTCGATCTCCAGGGGGATGCCCCTGTCCTGCTGTGCGGGCCACCACCAGCGCAGGAATGCTCTGCCCGGACCCGCTTCTGTAGTCAGGTTCGTCGCCCCCGTACGCTGGGAGTCACGGCGGAACATCGGAAAGTCGTCCGCCCGAGCCGCATACTGTATGAGCAGTACGCTTCCGATGACACAAGCCAGTAACCATCCTCTCGCTGTTGCCATGTTTATCCCAACCTCGCTTCACTCGGCAGTGGTCTGCTTGATTCTGTCAATGCTATTTGACGACCGGAGATGCCCGTTCGTTCGGCAACGGCATGGCGCGTGCCTCGCCGTCCACAGGATTGCCCGGTCAGGATCAGCCCTAGAACGGTCTGTCCGCAAAGAACGGCGTATCCACCCGATACGTATCGCTGCTGATGACCTCGCTCACGTTTGCCCAGCTTTTCACCCGTCTGGGCGTCCACCACACGATGTCTTCCGGCCGCATTCCATCGGTCAGATACGTGCGAGGACCGTCGATCTCGTTCTCGGTGCGGGTCGCGCCCGGATTGTAGTTGCTGGGGTCTATCTCGAACACCTCGCCATTGAAGCGACTGCTATCGGGCAATACCCCACGGTAGGCGTTGCATATCAGATAGTGACCGTTCGCCAGACGTACCGCGCTGACCGCCCACAGTGGAATGGCGCGGCTGATATAGGTGTCTACCGGCTGGGGTCCCCGGATGCGGTCGCGTAGATGGGTGAGGCTGCGGTAGACCTCATCCGTTAATCGCCATTTGATGCGCCACTGGTTGGGGGCAAGGCGTTCGAGGTCGAACACGCCCTTGTCCGTCGCCAGCACGATATGGTACACAACCTCTCCCGTGCCGCTGTCGTAGCGTACCGGATAGACCTGCACGCTGTTGGGGCTGCCGATGGGCACGCGGTTGTTCGACCCCAGAGGCTCGTTGGGCAGAAGCACCTCGCTGAAAGCCTCGGTGATGTCCAGTCCGGCGCCGATGGTGCGCACCATCACCGTGCCACCGACGCCCTCTTCGCCCGTCCCATCCGGACGCACCCGATAATTCGCCACCGTTGCCACCAGCGTGAACACCGGCGCACCCGCTCTGTATCCGGAAACCACCCGCTGCACGCCCGTGTAGCGGTACTTGCGCCGCTCAGCGCCCTCCGCGCTGGTCCACAGCAGCTGCCGCGCCGCAATCAGTGGACCAACCGCGCCGGTGGCGCTGTCCGCAGCGTAACGGTCTATCACGTCCACCAGCCGTCCGTTGCCCGTGTCGGCAATCAGGTAATGCACCCAGTACTCCAGGTCCTGGGCATCCTCAAACGGATTGAGACGCCTGCCGTCCGCACCGACTCTGGGCACGTACTCCGCGTATACGCTGATGTCCTGGGGCTCCCGCAGCTCATGCGGGTCACCCGGAGCCAGTGGCGCAGGCGGCTTGCTCGGGTCAGACAGGTCCAGACGCGGCGGGTTCTCGAAGCGGCGCAGCTCCGACTTCACGTTGCCCGCCTTGTCTACCCACACAATGCGGTTGTTGCCCGTGTCCACCACAATCATTTCGTTGGCACTGGTGCGGTATACCCGCGCAGGGCGCGCGACCGAGGTCGGAGTGATGCTAACCACTGGAGCGGAGCCTCCAGAAGCTGCACCCCATAGTTTGCTGGCATCCATGCTCCATGCCACTTTGCCGCCGGGGTCCATCTCCAGCAACCGGTGGCTATCGGCGATCAGTGTCATCTGTCGCTCGAACACTTTAATGCCCGTATCGCCCACCGCCGCCAGCAGTCCGTTCGACGCCGCTACTGCCGCGATGCCCCGCGTGCCCACCTGCGCCCGACGGAGCTCGTTCAGGGTCGCCGTTAGCAGGTTAATGAGCGACGGTCCCCACGTTGCCGGGTTGGTGGGGTCATACCCGTAATCAGCGGGCTTGCCCAGCGCGGGCCACAGCACGTGGTTCGGCTTGTCCGACTCTTGCGTGAGCAGGGGTACGTCGTCACCCTGCTGGATGCTGGGGTCGGTAGCAGTGGGGTCTGCAGAGACCGCGATGACAGTGGATACCTGCACGCCCGGCGCGTCCACCTGCGCCGACAGGTAGACCACATCGCCCGCCACCACCGGTGAGGCTTTTACCCGAACCGAGGGAATGAACATGAACCATTTCAGGTTGCTGTATGTGGCGGGCTGGATGTAATACTGGCGCGGAGGTTCGCTGCCCGCGGTCACCACCACCAGGGTGGGCTGCGACAGGCTGAAAGCGAAGACGGCACCTCCCCCGCCTGCGCCTGGCATCATGTTGTTGATGGTTATCACGCCCGCCGCACGGTTCACCGAATACTGCGCCGGTTGCACGTAGGTGTACTGCGTGGTACCGCTGGTGCTGCGTATCACATCCACCTGCCGAATCTGCAGGGTGGCGTTGGCAGGAATGGACGCCGGGTTGCCGTTCTCATCGCGCAGGCGCAGCTCCACTTTCGGGTTGTTCTGGAACGCCATCAGCACGGTACCCGAAATGGGGAACGGAATACCCGGGAAGGTGCCCCGTGCTTCCGCTACCGCGTAGGTGGTGTCGCCGAAGACGGCGGGCGGCGCGGTGAAGCCACCCGGCGTCAGCCCTACCTCAGCCCCCGGCGGCACTCTGGTACCAAACAGCGTGTGCTTCAGCACCAGCGACGGCGGCACATTCACCGACTGCTGCGGTGTAATCTGGTCGGTGTAGCCGCCATGCAGCTGCCACCGCCAGCGCATGACCGTACGGTTGCCGGGCTGTTCCAGTAAGCCGTAGATGCTACCGTTGTCGGTGGTGTAAATCACGTTATCACTGGCATCCAGTGCAGGCTGGTCCATGATGGTCTTACTGGGGTTGGGAACAACATCCGCGATGCCCACCGTGCTGCGGATGGGCGTGCCGGGTGATTTACCCCAGTCGATGAAGTAGTTCATCACCACCACGGGGTTCGCCGCGGGTTGGCTGGCAAACACGATGGTGCCCGCGTTCACGGTAATGCGCGAGTCGGGCAGGTCATAGCGGTCTACGAGCGTCAGCGCGCCGGTCGATTCGCGATTGTACACCCACACCACCGGGTTCAGGGAAGCGTAGGGAACGCTGGTATCCGCCAGGAAGATATGCAGCTGCCGTCCCTGTGCGCGCGTCACGAAGGTGCGCTTGTCGTTATTGGGATTGCTCAGCACCTCGCCCCTGGTACCCAACCAGAAGGCGTATACCGAACTGGTCAGCGTGCCGGTCGTGGAGCTGGGCGCAGTGGAAACGTAAGCCATCAGGTCGTTGGCGATAGAGCCTTCGCCTGTTTGTCCTCTGTCCTGCACATAGCCAAGCGTCACGCCGCCGCGGATGAGGGGCAGATTGGTACGCGGCTGTATCCAGTCCTGCCCTGCACTGCCTGAGTTGATGATGTCGCCGGTGGCTGCCCACAGTACGTAGAGCCGCCCATTGTTACCGCCGGTGCCCGATTGAGCAGCGGGAACCACGATTAACCCTTCCGCAAAGGCTGGAGCAGGCACGTTCTCATCGTCGAACGGCACGGCGTTAGGCAATGTGCGTTCCCAGACCAGATTCGAGCCGTCCGATAGCCCCGCAATCGGGGTGTTGATACCTCCAGTGCGAGGGAACGCGCGGTACGCCTGCACGGTTCCGTTCTTCAGCGCAACAACCACCAGCGCACGTTGCAGGGGGTCATTACTGCTGGGTGCAATCTCCACAATCTGCGGTGTCGAGGCGGGTTCGCTTCCCAGCGGAGCCTCCCAGATTTCGTCGTATGGCGTGCCGCGCTGCCACAGGTCGGGCAGACCGTCGTCCTCGTTGCCGTCGCCGTCGATGTCGCGGCGCGGGTTCGCGTCGAAGCAGTACAGGCGCAGGTCGCCGAACGGCGACGCCCCCACCACAAACAGCGCGCCATTGTAGAATACCGGAGCGGAGGCGAAGGTGCCCACTGCCTGCAGTCCGGTCAAGCCCCACTTCTCCACCAGCGGCGCACCGATGCTTTCGAAACTACCGGCGGTGCGTCGGGCGTTCTTGCGCTGAGCGGTAAACGCCGACGCCCACTGTATCATGTTGTAGCCGAACTTCAGGTTCTGTGGCGCGGCTGCAAAGAAGTTCTCGTTTGCTACGGGTCCTCCCGGCGGCGCAACCGCCTGACTGAGGGCATAAGCGATTCCTATCGAAGAGACCACCACTGCTCCACTGCCATACTGACCAGCCGCCAGAACCGGACGGCGATTGTCCTGACGCACCACAATCGGAGCCAGCACACCGGGTGCAGGGGGCGCATTCAAATCCGCGCCGACCGCGCTCAACGAGCCGCGAATGCCGGCTCCCATCTGATTGACCTCGCCTGCACTTATTGGATAGGGCGCGTTCACCAGAGGATGGGTCGGATATGCCAGCAATCCGCCGGTTGAGCCCTCGTTATTGAACTGCAGGTCCAGAAAGAGCGGAGCGCGCGTATCGATGGTATACGCGGTCTGGTTATCTATCCAGAGCAGACCCCCCGCGTCGACGAATTTGCGCAGTTTCTCGCGCTGTTCGGGGGTGAAGCCGATGTTACTGCCCTGCGTGGCGACCACCAGCGCGTCATATCTGGCAAGGTCTTCCATCGATATCTGGTCGAGGTTGACCACCCAGTAGGTCGCCATGTTCTTCCGGCTGCCGGGAGCCGCCAGCGGATTGACGAAATCCCACCCGGCGGGTTTGTAGTCGGTGCGCCGGTCCAGCACGTGCCACACGAAGGGCGTCAGTACCGGATTACTGCCGATTTGCAACACACCGACGCGAATCTGCTTGCGCACGGTGGTATAGGTATAGGCGTCGCCCTGTGCCGTGCGCACCATACCCAGCCAACCTGCCACAACGCCCAGAAATATCAGGAAAACCAGTCGGTTTCGCATTGTCATCACCCTTCTCTCGGCTCAAATCTGCTCGGGATCGATGCCCAGTTCCCGCAAGCGTTGCGCCAGCTTAGCAGCGCGTTGACGCTCTTGCTCCGCTTGCTGTTGTAACTCCAGATAGGTCATAAACCGCTGCCCGTCGGGACGGATGACGCGCAGCTCGCCGTTCTCGGTCTCAAAGCGCACTCCTAACCTCGGGCTCACCCAGCCCTGAATCTCGTCTATCACCCGCAGCCGACCGTCCTCGCCACGAATCCAGCCGGTAAAGTCGCCGGTTTCCGGGTCATACAGGTAGTACTCCTCCACACCATAGCGGTCGTAAAACTCTAGCTTCTTCGCCATCTCCAGCAGCGAGTTGCTGGGTGACAGCACTTCGAAGACCACGTGCGGCGCGATGTTCTCCTCTTCCCACTGTTTGTAAGAGGGTCTGTCACCCTTCGGGCGTCCGAAGACAATCATCACATCAGGTGCCATGCGGATATCGGGGTGCCCTTCGACGGGGTACCAGAACAGGTCACCCGCCACAAACACGTCCTCCCTGTCGCGGAACAGCGCCTCGAAGCCACCCTCGAGGGTTACTATCCAGCGAAACTGCTTCGTGTTATCTGCCATCGGCTTCCCGTCGGATTCAGGGTAGACCATTTGCTCCTTGCGCGATGCCGCAATCGCCATTTCACCTCATCTCCCCGACATAGAGTAGTCCTGGGCACACCGGCAGGCGCGGCATCGGTGGCAACCGGCGTCCATACTGATCGACGCGCACCACGCCCGCGCTGGTGAACACCGGGTCGTACTCCATGATAAGATTGTAGCCCATCGGCAGGTCGCGCGCGGGGTTACGCGGGTCGCGCAGGTGCGATGGCGGTATCGGGATACCCGAATTGCCGTACTGTGGCGGTATCCAGCCCCACTTCTTCAGCCACTCGCCCTGGTCCTGTATCGCCCACGGCAGGTTCTCTGCAATCGCTCCCCGTATCACGATGCGAATATCCAGCGGTTGAGCGTAGAACGGGTACACCGGCGAAAGCACCCCATACAGCTGCCTGCGCAGGTTCTGGTCTACCGACGACGGGCTGGAGCCGATGGGGAAGGTATCGCGCGGGTCGGTGTTGAACCACTCGCCCGGCAACACCACAAACGACCCCTCCTGCGCGTACATCAGCGCAGCAATCTCAATGTCCATGGGTACCACCGCCACCCGGCTCAGATGGTACTCGTTGGCGGGCACATTGCCCCAACCGCTGTTGACCTCAAAGGTCAGGCGGTTCTCCGCGCCGGGTGCGGTATTCAACACGTAGTCGCTACGCGGGTTGGTGGGATGGTTCGGCGGATTGGTGTTGAACGGCGACAGATTGCGCAGCAGTTCCAGCCCCAGATGCTCGTAGTTTACCCCTGAGGCGTTCACCACATAGATGGTCGGCAAGCCCAGCGCGTCCAGAACGCCTCCCGGGAAGCGATACAGGTCTTCGTCCAGAACACCGTTGCCGTTGGTATCGTTCACCGGATAGTTCACGTGCAGGAAGATGCTGGTCTGCTCGTTCTCGATGGCAGCATGGCGCACCAGAAGTTTCAGACCATGAGGCCATGTATTGCTGAAATAGGTGTTCAATGAAACCGCTGATGAGAACACAAAGGATTGCCTCTGGGTAGGCAACATCGCCCTGTGCCACGAAGGGAAGTTCAGCGGCGCGTCCTGCTCGTTCCAGCCGCCCGCTTCAGTACCCAGTTCGGGGTCGATGAAAAGCGTGGTATTGACCACAATGTTCTCTTTCGCCAGCAGGGCGATGGCGCTGGTGTTGTCGGGCAGACCGTTCGGCAGGCGCGGTTTCATCAGGTTGCCCTCGATGAAGATATTGCCACCCGACACCACAGTGAGCTGCTTGCCCTGCGGGATGATGCCGCGAATGCGGATATTCCCTTCGGCATAGATGACACCGCTGAACTGAGTGACGAACGGCAGTCCGACCGCCGCCTTGTTCAGGGAGGGGTCCAGCAGGTCTTGCGATAGCCGTCCGTCGGGCAGGTATGTACACACCATGGTCACCGCGTTGGTGTTTGCCCCATTCGGAGCGCGCCATCGCCCGCGTGTGAGCTGGATGGTAAAGCCAAAGGGGTTCAGTCGGATGATAGCGCCCGGCGGCACATAGTAGGGTCCCTGCCAGTTGCGCGAGTCTATCAACCGCAGGAACTCACTGCGCACGGTGGGACCGCCAAACAAGCCCGGCTCGCGCAGTACATCGGCACGGTTATTGATGTAAATACCCCTGCCGAAGCCGAACAAGCCGCTATTGCGCCCGCCGACCAGCGCGCCCGAGTTGCGCGTCATACTCCAGTAGCGGTTCACGTTGGTGGCCGGGTCTGTCAGGTCGATAAGGGGTGGTTCCAGTCGCGTTGCCAAGCGGGCTCCCCCATCCACGCCCACGCCGGCGCGTCCGTCGCGCACCACACCGCCATAGGTATTGAATGTGGGGCTGTTGCTGGGAAGCAGGGCATTGTTATTCACCGTCACCTGCGCGCGAGGTGCCAGAAGGATGTCTCCTGCTACCTCCACCCGGTCTCCAGCCTGGGGATTGAGGGTCAGTTCCACCTCGCCGTGCCATTTGAGGTTCCCGTTGACGCGGATAGGCGCACCACTGGTGTTACTACCCCAGATGAGTCGCACCGGTATCGGGTTTCCGTTCGCATCGTGTCCCACGATGCCTTCCGGCACACCCAGCTCCACCACCACGTTGGCGCGGTTATCGCGGTTGGTGATGAAGCGCAGGTAGTCGGTGATACCGATAGCCTTGTAAGCCACCATTTCCCGCCGCAAACCGGTCGCCGCCGCGGTCAGCATGGTCGGGTCATTCGGGTCGATGCGCCCCACCCGTCCAACAGATTCTATCTTGATGAAGCGGGAGAGCGGTCCCGACTCGGGGTCGTTCGGGTCGTACGGACGAGGATTATAGCTTACCCGTATCAGCGCGCGTCCGTTTTCGAACAACACGCGACTGTAGCCGCCGCTGGGACCAGCCGCCGGCGTGCCACACGGGTTCAACGTGGTGGATTCGGTGGGGGCGTATGGACGCAGCCACTGATAGTCCGGGTCGCGGCACTGGTCCGGAGGCAGGTTCGCCGGCACGGGACGCCAGTCGGCACCTTCTTCGCTGAAGGTCAGCTGCTGGTCGGCGTACTGGATGCCCGCCTCCGCAAAGTACTGGGCATCGGTTACTCTGCCACTGCGTGCCGCGTTCTCGAGGTTTCGCCCGATAATCGCCACGAACAGCGCGCCCATAAACATCATGACGAACATGACCACTACCGCCACGACCAGCGTTTGTCCACGCTGCGCGTGTGCAGGACACATCGCCTTCGTCCACACTGGTTTACTCATTTTTCGCACTTCCCCCTCCCGCTCTCATCGTAACAGGTTGCGCACCCGCACCTGCGTGGTCAGGGACATCAACAGTGGGTCACCCGTTGTCGGGTCATACAGTTTGATGCTGATTGCCAGCGTGTATTGCGAGCGCGTCATGTAATCCACTTTCACCACATCATTTCTGGTGTTCGACTGTATCGCGTAGGTCACGCGCAGCAGGTCGTAAGGCGTGCCGTCTGCCCGTGTGCCCGATGGCACCTGCCACAGCGACCAGAACTCCACATAACCGGTTTGCAGCGTGGGATGACCGTCGCGCGTTCCCTGATAGTTGATGCGATACTGGTTCGGACCGGGCGTTACGTTCCAGGGCACGCGGGTGTAAGGTACCAGACGCGGCTCCACGCCGGGTGGGGTCGTCTGGTCTGGTCCCCAAATCCGTTCCGAGCCGGGCACAATGGACACGGTCTGCAGCAGCCTCAGCGGACTCTGCCGGTTGTTGGATGCGGTGTTGTTGATGTCCGGCTCCGAGAGCAGCAGGTACCGTCGTCCGCTCTCATCCACCCGCGTGTTGCGGGCAAGATACTCAAACACCGGCCGCTCACCCGGTCGGAACACTGCCACTGCAGGGATAGCGAAGCTGACCGTGCCTGAGCGCGGGTCTACATCGAACGGCAAATAGGGATACGGAGCGTCCAGCGAAGTGGGGTTACGCTCCCATGAACCACTTCCCTGTATCCAGGGGTCGGGCAGGTTGGAACACACCCCCGCATCCCAGGTGCCTTCGTCATAACAGCCAGCCGACTGCATCAGCTGGTAAGCCGTGATATTGAAACGGAAGGCATCGGAAGCTCCACGCGCCACCATCAGCTGTCCGTTCACGTCCCCGGTCGTATACACGGTGCTGAAGCCGTCACGGTAGACGGTGACCACAAACGGGCTGCTCCAGCCGCCCTTCTTGGTCGTATATGCAGTGGGGATTGTGTTGGGCACTTCGTTGGCGGCGTCGTCCAGATTGGTGGGTACCGCCGGGTCATCCGTTACCAGACCGGGCAGGAACTGAATCAACGGCGTCACCTGCACAATCTCTCCCGTGCGCTGGTCGTAACGTACGTTCAGCAGGTCGATATCCTCCACCTCGGTCACCGGGCGGCTGACCTCCAGCCAGTTCTGCATGTACGACCTGCCATTCGGCGCCGTGCGGGTATCATAGAAGAACCACGGCTCGTCGATGATGGGCTGTCCGTAGTCGTCGAGCTTGAACAGTTTGGTATTCGGTACATACTGCCCATTGCCATTCCGTTCGTACAGCACAAACTGCGCACGCCACAAGATGTACGGGTTGTCTAACGCCGCCGTAGCAAGCAGTTGCTCATTGCGGTTGCTGTAAGGACGGCTGGGGTCACGTCGGGCGATGAAATAGCGCACGATGGTACGTCCCGCAAGCACCGGCACCAAAGGTGGCTTGCCGACCCGCTGACTCGGCGGGACATAGTCGCTGCCGTCCGTGGGGTCGATAATGCCAGTGCCGTTTGCGGTTGCACGTTCCGGCAACACGAAGTCGATCTTGGTATATGGCAGATAGAAGGTGACCGCATTACCTCGCTGGTCCACCAGAGTGAACTGCAGGGTGGCATCGTTCACGGGGTTGCTAGTGGTCAACGGGTTCAGCACCCGAGAGTTGTCGAACACGTAAGCGGCGTCGGCAATCTCCCGAGAGATGGTCTCCATCAGGTTGCGTGCGGTATCCTGTGCTTGCGCCACCCGCTGCACCCGTCGTGTGAAGTTGAAGCTTTGCAGCATGGGACCGAGCAGCAGTCCCAGCATCACAGCAGTAATCGCCATTACCACCAGCAGCTCCACCAGCGTGAAAGCTGACCTGAACTTCGTGTTGCCTATCTCTCTCATCGGTGACACTCCTGTTTCACCTTCGCGTTTTCTTTGTTCTATAAGTGTTATTCCATTTCGCGCGTGAGGATGGTTTCCACCTCATAGCGCTGCCAGCGGTTGTTCTCCTTCCAGATAACACGCGCCTTGAACGACGCACCTTTCACACCACGCACCACGTATCCGTACGTGTTGTAGGCATCCAGGTCCAGCGACACCGCGGTGGATTTGATGTCGCGGATATCGATGTAACACAGGGGTCGTCCCCCCACTGTTTCGGTGCGGTTGCTGATGCGTGCCAGCACGCCACGCATCACATCTTTGCCCAGTGCGCTATCTACGTAGTACACTTCCCCAAGTATCACCTGCTTGCCGGCATCGCACACGGGGAAGTAGATGCGCGTGGGTGAGCCACCATCGGGCCCGCCGCCCACGTAAAACTCGCGGTAGCTGAGTAGATTGCCGTATCGCTCGCGATACAACTCGTACGGCTTGAGAACCAGAACGCCCCAGTCGCCGTCCGCCTGATAGTAGAAACGCAGGGTATGTCCCGCCAGAGTGGGATCCACCACGTTCACGATGCCGTTGCGGTAATCCACCTGATACGAGCCGGTATCCCCCTGCCCGACGATGGGGTCAATGACCTGCCCCGTCTGCAGGTCCACCGCCACGAAGTCCGGTTGCTGGCGTAACGGGTCATTAGGCGGCAGTGTGTTCCAGTTCACACCCCTTATTAGCCCTTCATAAGTGGTCTGGTCATCCAGCTTATCGCCGCGTTTGCGCAGGAAGCGCAGGTTCAGCCTGATTTCGGCAGGCACTGTGGGAACCAGCCGGTCCTCGCGGATAATGTGCCAGTCCAGCACGGTGTAATCGATGTGCGCGGTGAGCGGCACCACGCCGCGGGCTGTACGCTCGGTGTAGTCGCGCCCACGCGGGTTGAACAGCAGAACGCCCACGTTGGCATAGGGACCGATGTTGCCGTGCAGTATCTTGAACTCGTAGGGGTCATCGGACCACGCCTGTGCCAGCGGAAGCAACCGGAACTCGCGGCTGACCAGCTCACTGCCCCCGCGCATACGCCATCCCGACTCCAGAATCGGCCTGCCATCGGGTCCGACATAACTGCGCAGTTCAATTTTCACTGGCTCGCCGGTCAGGCTCACCACGTTGGGAATGGTCTTGGAAACCGACTTCAGTTTCCAGCCGTCATTGCCGTCATAGTAGTCGTAGGAGATGGTGAAATCGCGCGGGTACGGCGTCGGATAGAACCAGATGACCACATCATCGTGCGAGCCATCGTCGCTGGCGTCGTAGTCGATGGCGTACTGATGCGGACGACGCAACGGCGGTGGAGCATCCTCTTGCGCCTGCCACCAGATGCGCACCATCGGCGAGCCGTACACATTCAGGTTACTCAGCCGCCACACCTGCGAGACCGGGTCGTATAGCGGCTGGTCCACGAACGGGCCCGCCGCCAGCACGTACACAGAGCCCTGTCCGACCATGGTAGGCACAGGGATGGGGATTCGCACCTTTTCGCCCACCACTCGCCGCCAGCGGTTGATGTCGGAGTAGTAGTAAGGGTCGATGCCAGTCGGCAACAAGGGCGGTGCGAGGTTATCGGGATGCGCCCCGACATCGATAGCCTCCCCCGTCGCGCTGCCGTCGCTGTACGGTGCCAGCGCGAGGATACCCGCAGGCAGCGCGGTCGCGCTGTTTTTCCACCGCTCGATCTCCTGCTGAGCCAGTCGGCTGGCAAACGAGCGGTTCTCCGCGGCGCGGGTCACGAAGAAACCGCCCGGAAACAGCTTCAGAATGACCAGTATGCCGATGGTCAGCACGGCTATCGCCGCCAGCACCTCAATCAGCGAAAAGGCGTATGCTCTTGAATTCTTTTTCATGTTCGCCTCCACCGCCTACCATCTGGTGGGTTATGACCGTCCCCCTGTCATGCACAACGTGAGCGCAATATCTCATCCGCTCCTTGTCATGCACGGTAACAACGTTGCGTCCACTTCAACCGAGCGCACGGCAATCCTGCCTCAGTCCAGGCACCAGAACTTGTTCTGCCCTGCATTGCTGAAGTTCGGGTCGTTGCCGGTCATCTTCTGGGCAATGATGCGCGAGTCGACCGGTTTCGCCGTACCGCTGAGCAGCAGCACGATGTCTTTGCTGCCGGCAGTAGGCCTGCCTGTCCTGTCGCAACTACGATGGTCGGACACCCAGGTCACGATAGTGTTCTCCGGCGGCAGGTTGTACTGCAGCTGGCACATGTCATCCAGAGGGCCAGCGGTATTGCTTGTCGGCATGTAAGGGCGATACAGGCTGTAGTGCTGCTCGAACACCCCACTGCCCGGGCAGGTCTGCCCCACGTCCATGCTGTCAAAGACGTAGAAGGGACGAGTTACCAGCACGCCGTTAATTTCGTTGGTACGCACGCTGGGATTGCTCGGGTCGGGCAGCATCACCTCCACCGCCCGCCAGCTCACTTTGTCGTTCACCGGATTGTTCGGGCTGCGGAAGATGTTGATGTCACGGATGTAAGCCTGATACAGGAAGCCCCCGCGGATTCTGTCCGCAGGTATGGGGTTGTTGCTGTTGTCGAACTCCACGTAGCCCAACAGCACCTCGGGATACACTCGATTGTCCTGTTTGTACAGCTTTAACGCAACCTGTATCTGGTGCAGGTTGGACATGGTGGTGGTGCGACGTGCCTGTTCGCGCACCGTTGCCGCTACGGGAAAAATGATGGCGGCGAGCACGGCGATAATCGCTATCACCGTCAGCATCTCCACCATCGTGAACGCTCTGGTGCAAATCCGGTCTCGCATAGTCGGTCACCTCGTTCCTTTCCTGTCGGTTTTGACGACGCCTCCGGGCGTATTGTTCCCCTACGCGAAGAGGCGGTCGGTATCTACTTGCAATTCTGGCAATAATTCCGAACGGACGGTATCTCCCCGCCCGTACAAGCCGATGCGCTCGGTTTTCTGTGCGCTCAAGCGCAGTACCTCTACCGTCTGCGCCTCTGGACTGACAATCCACGCCTCCCGAACGCCAGCGCGCTGGTAATCCTCTATCTTCTCCTGAACGGCTACCCTACTTTCACTGGGAGACAGCACTACCACCACCAGGTCTGGTATAACCTCCCCGGGCGGCGCATCCAGCAACGCCTGCACATCGCGCCAGCCATCCTCACGGAACAATACCACCATCACATCCGGCTGGCGCACCTTCAGCGGAGACCGAGAAACGGTTACGTCAATGGGAGCCGTAACTACCAATCCTACTGATTTTGGCACCAACTTTCGGAAAATCCCAGACAGCTCCCCAACGAGCAGCTGGTGTAGCATATTCGGCGCAGGTGACATTTGCAACACTCCGTCGACAATCTCATAACGCTGGTTCGTCTCCGGCATCCGCAGCCATTCCTCGTAGGTGATGGGTTTGGAAACTGCTTGCACTGCCATCGCCTACCCACCTCCTGTTGCCCAGCGCCAGTAGGCATCCCACAACGACAGCACATAGGGCTTGCCTATCAGCGCGATGAGTGTAGCCGCCACGATATAAGGACCGAATGGGATAGTGGTCAAACCCGGCACGAACTCCTCTTCCTCCGAGCTCGCCCCGGAAACTTTGCGCGACGAAAACAGGGAGCGCACGCCGTCATAGAGGAATATCAGCACATCCAGTGCAACCAGCAGCGCGAGGCTGTAGAGCAACATCTGCGTCAGAGGTTCAGGAGGAGTGGACGGCGCAGCCCCGGCTGCGGACGGAGCACCTGCAGGGGATTGCCGTTTCAGCGTGAAGATAACCAGCAATCCTCCCACGATAGCTCCCAGAGCCACCGCGCCCGCAAAAGCCAGCAACGCGAGTTTCAAAGGCATCAGCGTGCCAATCGCCCGCGCCAATTTCACGTCTCCAAAGCCCATAGCGTCCTTTCGAAACATCACTCGCCCCATCACAGCGATGGTCGCAAAAAGCAGTGTACATACTACCGCGCCTACCAGCGCGTAAGGCAGTTTCCACCCGCCTACGGTCATCCACGCCTGAGGGCTGTCTTCGGCAATAAGCACAGCGTTGCGGGCGATGCCCAGCGCCAGCATGAAGACGTTTAATCCATCAGGAATCAAAAAATGTTCCAGGTCTATAAAGAAAGCGGCTATCAGCGCTGCCGCAAAAAACACATAAAACAGGGTATCCCAGCTCCAGCCGTAACGCCAGTAAATGCCCCAGAATAGCAGTCCGGTCGTCAGCTCCACCCAGAAATAGCGCCAGGAGATGTGCGTGCCACAGTAGCGACATTTGCCGCGCTGCCAGAGGAAGCTGAGCAAAGGTATCAGGTCTCTGGCACGCAGCTCGGTCTTACAGCTCGGGCAGTGGGAACGTGGCTTGACGATAGATAAACCACGTGGGAGGCGGTAGATAAGCACGTTCAGGAAGCTACCTACCACCGTCCCGTAGATAAACACCACCAGCCCGATGTACCATTCCGGCATAATCCGTCGGTTCGCATCCTTCCTGTTGCCTGCAGGGGGCGATGTCTCGCTCGCCCCCTGAACGCTTATCCGCCGCCTTCGGCGCCGCCCTGTCCACCGGCAAGGCTCTGCACCGCTGTAATCAGCGGCAACAGCAACGAGATGACGATGAAGCCCACCATGCCACCCAGCAGCACGATGAGCACCGGCTCAATCGCTGAGGTAAGCGATTGCAGGGTGGACTCCACCTCCGACTCGTAGAAGTCTGCCACTTTGGACAGCATCTGGTCGAGCGCACCCGACTCCTCACCGATGGAAATCATGTGCACCACCATCGGCGGGAACATGCCGCTTTTCTCCAGTGGCGGTCCGATTCGGTCACCCTCACGGATGCGGGCGCGCGCTTCCATCACCGCCTCGGCGATAATCTCGTTCGCCACCGTACCTGCCACCGTCTCCAGAGCCTGCAGGATAGGCACGCCGGAGCTGAGCAGGGTGCTGAGTGTGCGCGAGAAGCGCGCCAGTGCGATTTTGTGGTTCAGCGGACCGAAGACGGGCAGCTTCAGCTTCAGGCGGTCATACAGCCTGCGTCCGATACGGGTGCGCACAAACATGCGGAACGCCATGACCACCAGCACCACGATAGCGATCATCACGTACCATCGGCTGGTGAGGAAGTTGCTGAAATCCATCAGCATCTGCGTCATCACCGGGAAGTCTTTGATGCCCAGGTCCCTGAACACGTCGAAGAACTTGGGCAGGATGAACGTCACCAGCCCGATAACGATCGCCAGCGCGGCAATCACCACGATGGTGGGGTAGGTCATCGCGGCGCGCACCTTACGGCGCAGGGCGACATCCGCCTCGAGGAACGCCGCCAGACGCTGCAGGCTCTCCTCCAGAACGCCACCCACTTCGCCTGCCCGTATCAAACCGATGAACAGGTTGGAGAACACGTTCGGGTACTTGCTCATCGCTTTCGAAAGCGTCTGACCGGCTTCCACTTCCGCCTGAATGTCCATGATGATGCGTCGCAGTTTGGGGCTCTGGGTCTGCTGAGCCAGTACGTCCAGACTGCGCACGATGGACACTCCTGCATCCTGCATGGTGGAGAACTGGCGGCAGAAAATCGCCAGGTCGCTGAGCTTCACGCGTCCCCAACCGCCGCCTGGTCGTTGTGCGCGCACCTGACGCACCTCGGTGACGGTAAAGCCCTGCTCCTGCAAACGCCGGCGCAGGGTTTCTGCGCTTTCCGCCTCCGAGGTGCCAGAACGCACGGTACCCGCCGCATCGCGGAAGGTGTAAGCAAAAGTTGGCATTGTTGATCCCTCCTCTGCAGCGGCGCAGGCTAAAGCCTGCGGCTACGATTCCATGTAACGGTCTATCTGAAGCGCAGGCTGAAGCCTGCGGCTACGGTTCCGCTCGTCTATCGTCCACGCGCCACGACGGTGCCCTCGGTCACTGTGGTGGGCGATATCATCTTCTTCAGCTCGTCGGGGTTCATTGCCCGCGAGAGCGCCTCTTCCAGTGTAATCCAGCCCTTCATGTACAGGTCACGCAGCGACTGGTCCATCGTCTGCATGCCCACGTTCGCGCTGGTCTGGATGACCGAGGTAATCTGGTGTGCCTTGTTTTCGCGAATCAGGTTTCGAATCGCCGGAGTGGCAATCATCACCTCTACCGCGGGCACGCGCCCCGGTTGTCCCGCGCGGGGCAGCAGTTGCTGGCAGATGACCGCCTGAATGCTGTTGGAGAGCTGGATGCGGATTTGCTCCTGCTGTCCAGGCGGGAATACGTCCACGATACGGTCAATCGTGGTGGCTGCACTGTTGGTGTGCAGGGTCGCCAGCACGAGGTGTCCGGTTTCGGCTGCGGTAATCGCCAGTGCGATGGTCTCCGGGTCGCGCATCTCTCCAACGAGAATCACGTCCGGGTCCTCGCGCAGAACCGCCCGCAGCGCATTATGGAACGACCTGGTATCCTGCCCCAGCTCACGCTGGTTGATGATGCTGAAGCGGTGCGAGTGGAGATATTCAATCGGGTCCTCGATGGTGACGATGTGCACGCTCCGCTCCATGTTAATCTGGTTAATCATCGCCGCCTGGGTGGTGGACTTTCCCGAACCGGTAGGTCCGGTGACAATAATCAATCCGCGCGGCAGGCGCGTGAGCTCTTCCAGCACCGGCGGCAGGTTCAGCTCACGAATAGTCGGGATGCGAGTGGGAATCAGTCGGAACGCCGCCGCCACTGCGCCCCGGTCGCGATACACGTTGACGCGGAAGCGTGCCATTTTGCCCAGCGAGTACGAGAAGTCCAGCTCCAGGGTGCTCTCGAACCGCTGGATTTGCTCGTCGGTCAGGATATCGTACATGAGCCGCTGGGTGTCCTGCGGCGTGGCTTTTTCATAATTGGTGGGTATCAACCTGCCGTCCACGCGGATGACAGGTGGTACGCCTGCACACAGATGCAGGTCAGACGCCCCCTTTTCGACGACGATACGCAGCAGGTCGTCGATGTGCGCATCCTCGAGACTGCGTGGACGCACCGCCGTCGCCGCGGAGGGGGCAGCGGTTTGCCCTCCGATGGTTGGTTCGATATCGAACTGCGTTGTCTGCTCCACGGAAAGTTCTGCCTCCCTTGATGGTTGTTAGTGCCCTGCGGTGAAGACCACACGCATCACTTCGTCCGGTGTGGTAACGCCTTCCAGAACCTTTAGCAAGCCATCCTCACGCAGTTCATGCATGCCGTTCGCCTTTGCCGCGTCGCGGATGTCTGCCAGCGGTGCACGCCGGACAATCAGTTCCGCGATTTCGTCGTTCACCCGCATTAGTTCAAAGATGCCGATACGTCCGCGGAACCCGGTATACCGGCACGCCTCACAGCCTCGCCCTCGCCAGAGCGTTACCATCTGGTCAGGGTGTTCCGGACGGAAGCCAAACCGCCGCAGTTCGGCGGCAGGCACCTCGTACGGTTCCTTGCAGTGCGGGCAGAGACGGCGTGCCAGACGCTGTGCCAGAACACCAATCACGGTTGCCGAGATAAGGTACGGCTCCACACCCATATCAATCATACGGATAACCGCCGACGGGGCGTCGTTGGTGTGCAGGGTGGTCAGAACGAGGTGTCCCGTCAGCGATGCCTCAATCGCGATTTCCGCCGTTTCCAGGTCGCGCATTTCACCGACCATGATGATATCGGGGTCCTGGCGCAGGAACGAGCGCAGAGCGTTCGCAAAGGTCAATCCGGCTTTGCGGTTCACCTGCACCTGGCTGATACCCGGTAGCTGGTACTCCACAGGGTCCTCGATGGTGATGATGTTCTTTTCAATCGAGTTGAGTTTGTGCAGCACCGAATACTGGGTAGTGGTCTTTCCCGAACCCGTCGGACCGGTGGAGAGCACCATACCGTTCGGCTGGATGACCAGTTCTTCCAGCTGCGCCTGAACTTCAGGCGTGAAGCCCAGTTTCTCCAGCCCGATCAGGATGCTGGTCTTGTCCAGGATACGCATGACGATTTTCTCGCCCATGCCAGAGCTGAGGTGAACGGGGATAGAAGACACACGCAGGTCGTAATCTTTGCCTTCCACGCGGATGGGGATACGTCCGTCTTGCGGGAGGCGACGCTCCGCGATGTTCATCTCCGCCATAATCTTGTAGCGGGAGATGAGTGGAGCCTGAATGTACTTGGGCAGGGTCATAATCTCGTGCAAGACACCGTCAATGCGGTAGCGGATTCGCACGCCGCGCTCCTGAGGCTCCACATGGATATCCGATGCGCGCTCTTTAACCGCCTGCTGGATAATGGTGTTGGCAATGCGCACGATAGGAGCTTCTTCTGCCACGCGCGCTGCGCTTTCCACGTCCTCTTCGTCCACATCCATGCCCACGCCAACCTGTGCGATATCCGCTTTAATCTGCGCCATCATCCCCCCGCCGACGGGCGCAGCCGCCGCGGTGGACGCTTCCGCTTCCGGCGCTTTGCCGACCACGGACTGGTAGGCGCGGTTAATCGCCTCTTCGATGGCGTCGGCTGCTGCCAGCGCAGGGCGAATGGTGCAGCGCGAAACCAGCCGCAGGTCATCAAACGCCAGCACGTTGTTCACGTCCGCCATCGCCACGGTCAACACGTTCCCATCCTTCAGGATGGGAACCACCTTGTGCTGTCGGGCAATGCGCTCGGGAACCACGTTCACCGCGCTGGGGTCGATGGTAAAGGTGTTCAGGTCGACAAAAGGAACCCCTAGTTCCTGCGCGCGCGCTTCCGCCACCTGCGCAGGTGTCGCCCACTGGTTGTCGATCAGAATCCTGCCCAGGTCGCCACCGGAGCTGCGCTGGATTTTTTGCGCCTGCTCCAGCTGCTCGCGCGTGATGTATCCCCGCTCGACCAGGTACTCGCCGAGACTCTTCCGTACGGTTGCCATTGCTCTCTCACCCCGTTTACTTGTTTGGCTCCCCACCCGTGCCGGAAACGGGTGTATCCGGTGAATGCACAGATGATTCCTGTTACATCATCATAGCATTTTATAACGAGATACACAACCTCTACACAATCTGTCCAGCAAACTCCATGCCCAGTGCTTTTCGCACCACTTGCTCCATCACATCCACAGGCGGGTACTGCCCTGTCCACAATCGAAAGGATTCCGCCCCCTGGTATACAAGCATTTTTACGCCGTTCATGATGGCACATCCTCTTTTTTGCGCCTCACGAAGCAGCCTGCTCACCGGTGGATTGTAAACCAAGTCGTACACCAGCATATCCGGATGCAATCCTTCCAGCGGGATAGGCGGCATCTCCTCCACATTGGGATAAAGCCCCAGAGGAGTGGTGTTGACCAGCACCTGCGCTTCTCGCATCACCTGCACCACCGCAGGGTCATGGTATTGCAGGGCATGGGCTTCTGCTCCCAGCTCCCACAGCATCTGAGCCGCCCGGTCGCGGTGACGGCTCACCACGGTCACCTTCGCACCGACCTGAATCAATGCGTTCGTCACTGCACGCGCTGACCCGCCAGTGCCCAGCACCACCACGCGCAGGTCGTCACCAATCAGCACGTGCTCCGATTCCAGCGACCGCAGAAAACCGATGCCATCGGTGCTCGTGCCATACAGCGTGCCATCTTCCCGTCGACACACCGTGTTGACCGCGCCAATCTGCTTTGCTACCTCGCTCAACTCGTCCATCAAAGGCGGTATCAGTTCCTTCAGAGGCACGGTAATATTCGCGCCCCGAAAAGTCATCGCGCGCAATCCCGCGATGGCTTCCTGAACGTTTTCGGGTGGGGTGAGCAGAGGGACATAAACCCAGTCCATATTCAACGCCTCGAACGCGGCGTTGTGCATTGCCGGAGAGAGGCTATGCTCCACCGGATATCCCATCACGCCCACCACTTGTGTCCGCCCCGTAATCACTCTCACGAACCGATTCCCCCTCGATTGTTTGACGTTAAAATGGTTTTGCTGGTTCCCGCATCCCGTGACAACACACCCGCCCGGCGGTACGCCCACAGTAATATTCGTTCCAGAAGGCGACTTACCTTCGTGCCGATGAACTCGCGCCGCGCCATCGGAAGCACCAGTATGGTGCGCATGCCCATGCGGTTGCCTCCCCAGACATCGGTGAACATCTGGTCGCCAATCATCACCGCCTGCTGAGGAGTCGTTCCCAGCTGCTCCAGAGCCTGCCGCAGACCATACCGGCGCGGTTTGAACGCCTTAGGCACGTAAGCAATGCCCAGATCTTTCGAAAGCACCTCCAGCCTGCGTCGCCGCCGGGTGTTGGAGACCAGACACAGACGCAAGCCTGCCTGTTTCAACGCCTCCACCCAGCACCGAATCGCTTCCGGTACATCTGTCTTCTGCCAGGGCACCAGCGTATTATCCAGGTCCAGCAGCACCGCCCGAATGCCTTGCTGCAGCAGTGCAGTCGGGTCGATGTCGGTAACGCTGGAGACCACCTCATCGGGGCACCAGCTCAGCCAGCCTCGTTTCGTCATGGTGTCGCTCTTGCTCGTTCCGCCCGCGCCCGTGCGATAGCCACCCGATGCTCGTGCAACGTGCGCGTGAAGATATGGCTGCCGTCCGGACGCGCCACGTAATACAGGTAGTCCACCTGAGCCGGGCGCAATGCCGCCTCGATACAGGCTAATCCCGGATTGGCAATCGGTCCCGGAGGCAGCCCCTTTCGCCGGTATGTATTATAATCGGAATCTACCTCCAGGTCACGATACAGCACGCGCGATTTGTGCGTGCCCAGCGCGTACAGCACAGTAGCGTCTATCTCCAGCTTCATGTCGCGTTGCAGCCGGTTGCGGATAACGGCGGAAATCAGCGGGCGGTCCTGCGACACTTTCGCCTCCCGCTCAATCATCGACGCGATGGTGAGAATCTGGTGGAAGGTGAACCCCGACTGCTCGATCTCGGCGCGGTACTTCTGGTAGACTTCGCGCTCCAGCAGGGAAATCATGTTCTGTATCGCCGCGCGTGCCCCCGTGCCCCGTGGAAGGCGGTAGGTATTTGGGAAAAGGTAGCCCTCCAGGTTCTTCGGCAACGGAAACGAGGCGGAGAAGGTATCACCTTCCTGCGTGGCAAGGCGCAGGAACTCCTCGCGGTCGGCAATGCCACGCTCCTGCATCAACGCTGCAATCTGGCGCACGGTATAGCCTTCGGGAATGGTCACCCAGCTGGTCGCCACCTGCCCCTCCGCGATGAGACGCGCAATCTGCAGGGGCGACATACTGGGACGCAGCTCGTAGGTGCCCGGCTGCAGGCGCCCGCTCCACCCCTTAACGCGCACCACCCACTCAAACGCCCACGCGCGGCGGATGATGCCCTGCCGTTGCAACTTCTGCCCAATCTGGCGGGCGTTCATGCCCGGTTCCACCTTCACCAGACGCAGAGAACCCTGCCCCACGGGCTGGAACTGCCACCACAACCAGCCAGCCGCCAGCAGCAGAGCCAGCACGCTCAGGGAGAGCAACACCCACCGCCCCGTGCGCTGTTTATCCGTTGGCTCCATCCGCTTTGTTCCTTCGCTCGCTCAGATAACGCTCCAGGATGAGGGCGGCGGCAACCGCATCCACACGGCTCCGACGCGCCTCGCGCCGGACACTGGATTCCCTCATCCGCCTGTCCGCCTCGACGGTGCTTAACCGCTCGTCGACGAGAACGATGGGAACATGCACGGCTTCGCGCAGTGCGGACACAAAGGATTGCACTTTCTCTGCCGCGCCCGCCTGCTGTCCACGCAGGGTGTAAGGCATTCCCACTACGATTTCCTGTGCCTGTTGCTCCTGTAGCAGACGCACCACCTGCGCCACATCGGTAGCTGTGCCTTGGCGTACGATCACCTGCAGTGGCTGTGCAAGGACGCCTCCCTCGTCGCTGATTGCCACCCCGATACGCCGTTCACCGATATCCAGTGCCAGCACTCGTGCCATAGATTATGCATATTTTACCGCAAGCGGTGTTTGCCCTGCCAGACGAATGGGGAGTTGGACGTGGAGGACCGTACTGCGGGGCGGCCGGACAGAGGCTCCCTCGCAGCCAGTGGGTCAAACTGGCGCTCTATGCAGAGTCATTGCGGGCTAAATCCCTTGTTGCAACCTGAACAACGCTCTCCTGCTGCGGGCTTCAGCCTCCGCGTTGACACGCGCCAGCAGAATGAAAAACAGCACGCCTTGGCGCAGGGCAGTCCGTCTCACGGCGTCTGCGCACTGCCCTGCTGATACCGCAACACCCCGAATATGTCATACAGGTTGTTGCTCACCACCTGCGCACTGCTGTTCGTAATCACCTGCGCCGTGCCTAACGGGTCAAAGTGATGCCACTCATTGTTTCGCCGCACCAGCGAGATGCCCTGCAAAAGTGCCAGAATCACCTGAGTAGTTCACCTCTCTGAAACAGACAGTATCCTCTGCGCCCATTCGCGCACCCGCTCGTGCTCCTGCGGGTCGGCTACCCGCTGTTGGGCAATCCTGTAAATCTCCGGATGCCTCAAATGGTAGAGGGAACGAAGCGCATAAACACGCACCAGCCAGTCACGGTCACGGAGACGCTCCATCGCTATCTGGCGTGCCCGCTCCGCGTGCTCCTCGTCCGCCAAGTAAAAAAAGGTTGTCAGCACTCGCACGCGGATGCCAGGATGCCAGTGTTCGGCATACCCCGACACCATCTCGAACTCTTCGGCGGATAGGGGATAGCCGCGCTCCGCCTTATGCAGCAGTGACCTTACCGTGACGAACGTCTTGGGCGGGTAGTCATGCCGCAGAGCAAAAAGGAACCACCCTACGTGCAGCTGGCGATACAGGAAAACACCCAGCAGCACCAACACACCCAACAGGGCGACCAACACCACGCGTTGTCGCACTGATTTCTGCATTGCTCTTGACACCTCACCAGCTTAACGAAGCTCTGCGAGACGCGGCTGGTTCTATTCAGCTGCGCGTGGTAATAAAACGATGTATTTCACTTTTTGTTGCGGCTTACCCAACATAGTGAACTCCTGAGGCTCAGGTAGGGATACAAAAATGTAAGTCATGTTGGATTCCCTTTCAGACAGTTCCAACTGTTTAGCATCGTCCGAGAAAACCTTCGGATAGACTTGAAAGCTAAAACGCAGTCGCTCCTGACGAGGATCTGGAAAAACCACCAGCACAAAATAGGGCGGCTGACGAGAACGGAGCGTCCCGAAGGTCCGTGGAGTTCTGGCGTCATATAGATACACGCGCTCTTTGAAATACTTTTGCCGGTAAAACTGGTAAACCTCGTCCAAAGACAACATTGTGACAGCGTGTAGGAAGCTGTTCCAGACCTCGCCGTCGTAAGAGAGCTCAACAGCCAAGGTTTGCGTTTTTGGCGGCAAATACAAAGGTACCCGCAACTGAATGGGACCCACACGGCTGATTTTTTGCACCCGTGAGTCGTCAATATTTGCCACACTCAGGTGCCGAGACGGTCGTTGCAGCCCAAAATAGGTCACAAGCACACTCCCGAGCATAACGGCGAGTAGCAGCAGCGCTGTGCGTCTGTTCAACGCTCTCACCTCCACACCCAGTGATCGGCATCGTCCGGCGTCGCCTCCCTAGTGCAGTAGGTGTTGCACAGTTTCGTTGAACCGCCCGGAGGACAAATCGCTGCGCAGCAATCCATGCACTGCGTTCTAGGAACCGATTTACATGGTGTCGTACAGTCCTCAAAAGGCTTCCGCGAACTGATGTCTGCACAAATGGCTTCACAGCCCACTTTTAGTGTCTGCTCGCACAGCTTCGACGCAATCACACCGCCTCGGCAAAACGCTGCAAAAGACTTGCAAATGGCAAGGCAGCCACCGTGAACAGGGTCTCTTGGTTTCTTGGGCGGACACTTCGGGTTCCCAGAGCAACCCGGTCCAATGCAAAGTTTGCTAGGAATAATAACCCAACATCCACCTAGGCTGAGGAGAATGCTTTCGTCGCTAAGGCGTTCCCGCTTCCACCTCCACGGCGTCTGCGCGCTGCCCTGCTGGTAGCGCAATACCCCGAAGACGTCATACACGTTGTGGCTCACCACCTGTGCGCTCCCGTTCGTAATCACACCCGCCGTACCCGAAGTGTCTCTCGTACCTTGCAAGCGTCCGCACCATACCGTACAGGGCATACGAGTTGTTCTTGGCGACTATTCGCTATGGGCAGCAATCTTTTGTAGCGCCCCTGGTATGCTTCTGCATTCCTGTATCGAGAAATCACTGGGGATCGTCAGCCATTTTTGGGCTGCTCCCGATGTAACCCGATATGCCTCCTGCACAAAATATGCTTGGGAACCGGTTTCAGCGCGGCGAAGCACGATATCGTTGCTCCCAATCCTTGCAACCCATTCTGTCCGCTGGGAACGTACTCCTTCCTCTTCCAGCTGCTGGTGTACAACACGGCAGCGATAGCCAAGATGGTAAACGTAGCCTGTTACCTTAGAAGAGACAACACGAGCCTTTGAGTCTCGCTGCACCCCTGTAAGGGAGAGAAACAAATCGGAAATCTTGGCACCCGAGATACGGATCGCCATCCGACGTTTGTTGTCCAGGAGGAAAAGACCGTCGACCGTGGAGAGGATGGAGACATTATCCAGGTCTGCGCACACTATGCCGCACGAGGACTGTATCAGCGTCATTATCCTCGTCTCAGGTGGATACTGGTCGTGTTTCACAAAGGTCATCGTACTGAACACGAGAATGTGATCGGTGTGGCGAGGGGACTGTCCTGCGAACCCGGCGATTGGGCTCGCCAGTGTAAAACCCAGAGCAAGCAGGTGTACAGTCTTCATTCCTGTGCCTCCTTTTGAAATCGTCTGAGAAGGTGTGTGAAAAAAAACACCTCAAGTGCCCCGGCGACTGAAGTCGCGGGCAACACAGGGACAACAACTGCTATGGCAGGTTTTCAGCCTCCGCAGGAGGCTTCGTTTTGGGTTGCCCGCAACTTCCAGTTGCCGTAAGAGTCGCATTGGACGAACACCCCCAAATACACTGAGCATCCTCCACAATTGCTGTCGCTGCCAAAGCGACCTCTATCAACGGTTGCATAGGTGATACCAAGCACCGTAGCGAGCAACAATACGGTGAAAGTACATGCCCGCGAGCCCCCAGTAAATAGCTGCCGATAACAACCAGAGAAGCGTGATGTCGACATAGCCCACAGATTTCCCCTGTTGAAGACGCTTGTCGGTGATTACTTGCAGGACTAAAAACGTTGCGACAGAGAAGAGCCCAAAGTCGAAGGGAGCGGCGGGTACATCGTGCAAAGAACGAAACAGAGCACTACGATCGCCCGTTTGGTTCCACATGCAGTAGGCTGCCGCAGATACAAACGCGCGCAGTCTATCTCTTCCGTACCAGGAACAGGTCAGTCCCGTGACCAACCATAGGGCTGTAAAAAGGTATGGAAGGAGCGTTTGTGGCCGAATGTAGTCAGCCACTTGGTGACGCCCCGTTCCCAAAATGGTTCTTGCGTGTCCATAAGCCAAGAGACTAAAGTGCAAGAACAGAGGCGGAAGAATGACCGCGAATGCGAATATGTACGCTTCCGTCATTTAACGCTGCCTCCTTGTCTGGAATCTGACGTGCTGTTGCGTACACACATGTCGAAACAGCTCATACAGAAGCTCATCCTCGCAGAATATCGGTTTCCGCAGGTATCGTCTCGACTACACACTGTACCAGCTGTGAAACAAAAAACCTTCAACAAGGGGCCGGGCAAAAACAAGCAGACGACCCTAGCAGTATCGCAAAAACCGGCTTGTCTCCCTTCACACTCATCCCGCTCTCTGGCGGCATCTTGATAACAGCCTTTGACGAACTGGTCACACATGGAACGTGGGTAAGGGCCTCCTTCACCAAACGGGCAGTCCTTGCGTAGGTTGTAGCTACCGCTAAACAGCGGTATCAGCATCCGCTGCGGTAAGTACAATTGCCCCGTTATCACTAACAGCCCATCCTCCCCCGGCTGTATCCATCGCCACCTCCACAGCGTCTGCATACTGCCCTAATCATAGCGCAACACACAGAAACCGTCACTTCATAGACCGCCGATTAGCCTTTTGCTTGTAGGTGCCGCCTTGCCAAGGAACGCAAGTCTTTGGGTATCTCTGGGTCGTTTTGAAGTTCCCTTAGAAGGTCACGATACTCCTCCATGCCAGCATACATGAGAGCCTGCGCCAGCGCCCATCGAAGTTCCCAATGGGTGGCTGCACGAAAACATCTCATCTGCTTGCGAAGCCACACCGTGTCGCCTAATTCACCCAGCGCACGCAAGCTCGACTCACGCACCTCCAGAGGCGCCTTTGGGCTATTGGCTAAATACCTCAACACGCGGACGGTATCAGGATGACGCTGGTTGGCTAAAGCAGCTACCGCCATCACCTTTGAGGGTGTTGTTTCGTCCGGATGCCGAAGAATAGCGGTCAATTTCGGTATGCTTGCGATAGCACGAACGCGCCCCAGCGCCAAGATAGCCATGCCGCGCACCTTCGGCGATGGGTCATCTAACAAAGCGACCACTTGCTCAGCGACTTCGCGGGAGGTCCGCAGGTTCTCAACAAACTCGAACTCATCGTCCCAAAGAAGCATCACCAGTGCACGAAACCGCATCATGTCATCGGGGTGGCGAATCATCTGAATCCACGCTGCTTCACCAATGCTACCAACATCTTCAGTATTTAAAGATACCTCTCCCATTGTGAACACCCCCTACTTGCCCCAGCAGAGTTGAAGGTACAGGGTTTTGCAAACCTCAGCCGCCGGTTTCTGCCCGTGACGCAATAGGTGTTGGCAATACGCCCAAAGCGCATCGCATGTATTGCCCCTCAAGGTTTTGCAAACCCACAGACAGAGTTTGTATTTTTCACCCTTTCGCCGTGGGAACAAACAATCGCATGCCTCACGGCAGTCCTGTTTGGTGAAAAGCGGAGTTATCTTCACTAACGTGTTGACAGCCGCAATGTGTACGGATGGTGGCGTGGCACACGTAGTCTCCATCTCTGCTGCCACCGACACGACCCTTGTAGGTCTCACAAGTCTCGTTCCTTCTTCCGAGGCTGCACCCGATAGCCACCTCCACGGCGTCTGCGCACTGCCCTGCGGATGGCGCAACACCCCGAACAGGTCATACAGGTTGTTGCTCACCACCTGCGCACTGCTGTTCGTAATCACCTGCGCCGTGCCCAACGGGTCAAAGTGATGCCACTCATTGTTTCGCTGCACCGGCGAGATGCCCTGCAAATACA
>JAIMBJ010000020.1 GCA_023511455.1 Bacillota bacterium | reverse complement strand
CGCACCCACAGCTCAGGCGTCTGGCGCATCGCGATGGCAGGCATCACCAGCGGGTCTTTGGGCGCAGGCAGGTCGGCACAGACCGAAACTGCAGTCGCCACGATGAGCAATACCGAAAACGCGGTTTTCACTGGCTTTCCTCCTTGTCGTCAGTAATCTAACCGTCCTCCGACAGAGTAGTCCTGTTCGTCCAACGAGCCAATCCAGTAGTGGTTCCACTCCCCGAAGAGGCGGGCATACATTTCGGCGTCGGGCAGCCCTGTGCCTGACTGGCAGCCTTGTTGCCCCATCCACCACTGGTACAGAGCGTCCCATATTTGTTTGTTAAATTGGTACCACTGGCCTTCTGCACTCTCTTCGTAATCGTTCGACAGACCGTCCCCGTCATCATCCGACCCCTCTTTTCGGTTCCCCGGTAGAAATACGCCACGCGGCCGGATATACTCGTCGCTGAAGCCTCCCCATGCTCGGAGGAATTGGTCTCTATGTGCAAACTCGTGGGTAACAACCCTCGCAAGCAGATCGATACCGTCCGCAGTAAGCGCGTAGGGGTCTTCTACCTTTAAGGGAGAAACCGCAGCAGGCAAGATGTAAATCCGCCCTCTGTATTGTTCGGCAAACGGCTCTGGTCCCAGTGCCCCCATGAAGTCGAAGATACCGAGAACTTCGATGGCACCGATCCGTCGCAGCAATTCGGATGTCTCCTCGTCGATATCAATATCCTCAAGGATTTCCTCTAAGGTCATAGGAAGCCAATGGACGATGGGATAACGAAGACCGTACTCTTCGTTGAAGCGCGGGACGACCGCTCCCCAGTGCCCGGGCCGGTTGTGGAACCAATTGGGTACCGGCCAGGTACCGAAGACAGATTGTCCGCGCGAGTCGTCTATCAGCTCGTTCGTATAGAGGCGGTCGTACGGCTCGACGTAGTGAATATCAAATCCCAGCAAGCGCTC
This sequence comes from Bacillota bacterium, assembly GCA_023511455.1. Classification (NCBI taxonomy): domain Bacteria; kingdom Bacillati; phylum Bacillota; species Bacillota bacterium. The sequence goes on along the minus strand of JAIMBJ010000020.1, from coordinate 56,835 downwards.
ACCGGTCTTCTCATCTCGCTGCTCAATCCGTCCAACGGGTGGCGGTAATGTCATGCTGAACACTGCCGACGCGCCGAACTGGAAACGACGATGGGGTTCGTCTGGCGAGATAGGCTCCGTCGTGAAGGAAACGGACACCTGCCCATCGGGGTCGGGGTTCTGTACTGTTTGGGTTCCCCACGGCGTGGTGAAAGTGACGCTTTCGAGCTTCCATGCACGCCCTCGCTTGTTTGCCGTGAAACTCAGCCGAGAAGCCCCTTGCCCTGAGGGAATAGGCGTTGTGGAAAGTAAATTCCCCCAAGGGTCTACCGCTTCAACACCCAAGTGTACGGTAGGACGTTTAACGATTCTGAAACTGCGCGTAATCTGCTTCCTCGAATCCATCCTTGACAGGTCAGGTGAAAAATCTATGATGGTGCAGCGTACGGTAACTGTACGTTCGTACTCATAGGGTTCCAGTACCGGAGGGAAATACAGCGCCGAGGGTGCATACGGAGCAATGGGAGCGATAGAACCGCCACCAGATACAATCTCCCATTGGAACAGCAAACTGGGCGTGCTCCACTGGAAGTCGAAAGCATAGGTCGTTCGCTCGCGGTTGGACAGGGTTCTGCTGCCATCTGCCGATTGGGAAAACACGTCATCATAGTCCTGCGCATACACGGAGACCCCGATTGGGGCGTCCTCGAGGGCGGCGTCTGCAAATGCCTCTCCCTCTCTCGGAGTAATGAAAAACGCTTGAATGGGGTCTCCGGGCAGATAGTACCGCTTAGCGGCGGATTGCCCGGTCAAATGGCGAGCCTGGCCTTGCGGTGCCCCGCTCACCTTCACCCACCACAAGCCGGATCGCGGTAGATGCAGGGTAAATGGCTCCCCACTCTGAACCTCCATCCAGTACACTATCTGGTCAGGGTCGTCCTCGCGCAAAGCCTCAATGCGCACGGGCTGAGGCGCGCCAACCCAGTCCTGCAGTTCGACACTCCCTTGCAGAGCATATCCCTCACTCGCCGCAGGCATGCGGGGCAGCGTGGGGTCAAACGGCTCCGCACCCACCTGTCCAAAGTTGCGCTCCACAATGCCGAAGTCAAACAGGGTCACTTCGCCGTCGCCGTCCAAGTCAGCACGCGGCTCCCAGTTGGGGTCGCCGGGCACGCTTCCCATCGCGCTGACCACAATCCCGAAATCCAGGAGGGTGACTTCGTTATCGCCGTCGCAGTCGCCGTTGAGCAGGGTGATGTGGAGGTCTTGGGCTTGCAGGGGAGAGACCAGTAAACACACGCTCACCGCTGCCCACGCGATAAGGGGGGGGCAGAAAAGCGCAGATTGCAAGACACCTTGATAAGCCTCCCTTCGCACTCGCCCGACAACACGGGTTTGGTTAGAATATACACCACGTATTGGTGATTTGTCAAGGTTTTCTCAGACCCGGCAAGCGATTTCCGTTACCTCTCCCCAACTTTCAGATTCTGGTATAATCTTGTGCAGAGAGGCGTTTATGGGGCGGTGAGGGACACGGTTCTGGTCATCGGGGCAAGTGGAATGCTGGGGCAGGATATCTGCGCCCGCTTTGCGCCCCACTTCCATCTGCTCACCGCAGCGCGGCGTGCGGGAGATTTCACGCTGGACATCACCGATACCGCCGTCGTGCAGCGCGTGGTCGAGCAGGCTGCCCCGAACGTGGTGATACTCTGTGCGGCACACACGGACGTGGAGGGCTGCGAACGCCATCCCGAAGAGGCATACCGCACCAACGCTTTTGGAGCGGCGAACGTGGCGTCCGCCTGCGCAGATGTGGGAGCGCGGCTGCTGTTCATCAGCACCGATTTCGTGTTCGACGGCAGCAAGCGCAGCGGCTATACCGAGTGGGACCCTCCCCGCCCGCTGAACGTGTACGGCGCCAGCAAGCTGGCAGGAGAAGAATGGATACGCCAGTCCTGCCCGCGCCACTGGATTGTGCGCACCGCGTGGCTGTACGGCACGGCGGGAAAGTGCTTCCCGCGTACCATCCTGAACGCGGCGCAAAAGGGCAAGCCGCTGCGCGTGGTGAATGACCAGGTGGGTTCGCCCACGTTCACCTGGGATTTGGCGGAAGTGCTGCTGCAGATGGTGCAAAGGGCGGTTCCGTACGGCACGTATCACGCTGTGAACAGCGGCTCCGCCACATGGTACGAACTGGCGTGTGAAACATTGAGGCTGGCGCGAGAACGCGGATGGCTTGAGGCGGAGGTGCCTATCACACCGATTAGCAGCCGCGAGTGGCTGTCGCCAACGCAGCGTCCTGCGTATTCAGTGCTGGCGATGGAACGGTTGCGCTGGGCAGGTATCCCCCTGCCCCGACACTGGAAAGAGGCGTTGAGAGATTTCATGTATCGTTTGAACGGATGAGGTGAGCAATGGACTGGGATCACACATTGAATCTGCCGAAAACCTCCTTCCCGATGAAGGCGGACCTGGTAAAGCGAGAGCCGCAGTTTCAGCGGTTCTGGCAGGAACAGGACATCTACCATAAGGCACTGGAGAAACCCGCTCCGCGCGGTCTGTTTATCCTGCACGACGGTCCCCCGTATTCCAACGGGGACATTCACATGGGGCACGCGCTCAACAAAACCCTGAAGGACATCATCGTCAAGTTCCGCATGTTGCAGGGCTATCGGTCGCCGTTCGTGCCCGGGTGGGACAATCACGGCATGCCCATCGAAAACGAGGTCACCAAAGAGTTCCGACGCAAAGGCGAAAAGCCCGACAAGGTCACCCTGCGCAAGCGTTGCCGCGAGTACGCCGCGCACTTCGTCAACCGGCAGCGCGAGCAGTTCCAGCGACTGGGCTGTATCGGCGACTGGGAGAACCCCTACCTCACCATGTCCTGCGAATTTGAAGCCACGCTGGTGCGCGTGTTCGGGGAGCTGGTGGAGCGGGGCTACATCTATCGCGGTCTGAAGCCGGTGCTGTGGTGTCCGGTGTGCGAAACCGCGCTGGCGGATGCCGAAATCGAATACCATACGCATACCTCGCCATCCATCACCGTGCGCTTTGCCCTGAAGGAAGACCCCAACGGCGTCTTTCCCGACGAAGACGGGAAGCGGGCATACATCCTGATATGGACGACCACCCCCTGGACCATCCCGTCCAACCTGGCGGTGGCGGTACACCCCGCGGAGCCGTATGCCATCGTGGAAACGGACGGTGTGCAATACCTGCTGGCAGAGGCGCTGGTGGAAAGCACCATGTCCCGCATCGGCGCGAAGGAGTACCGCGTGGTGCGCACGGTGCCGGGCAATCAGCTTTCGGGGCTGTTGTTCCAGCATCCCCTGTACGGGCGCGAGTCGCCGGTGGTGTTCGCGGACTACGTGACCATGACCGAAGGCACTGGCGTGGTGCACATCGCCCCCGGGCATGGCGAAGAGGACTTCCACACCGGTCAGGAATACGGCTTGCAGGTGCTGTGTCCGGTGGACGTGCAGGGTAAGTTCACCAGCGAGGTGGGCGAGCGCATCGCTGGCAAATACGTGCGCGATGCCGATGCGGAGATTATCGAGTGGCTGCGGGAGCAGAGCGCGTTACTGGCATACGAGCCTTACGAACATCAGTACCCCTACTGCTGGCGCTGTCACTCCCCCCTGCTGTTCCGTGCGACGGTGCAGTGGTTCATGAACATCGACCACCACAATCACCGTCAGCGGTGTCTGGAAGCGATTGACCGCGTGAAGTGGTTCCCGCCGCAGAGCATCAACCGCATCCGCAGCATGGTGCAGGCACGCCCTGACTGGTGCCTCAGCCGCCAGCGGGCGTGGGGCGTGGGTATCCCCGCTTTCTACTGCAGGGCATGCGGCGAGGTGCTGCTGGACCCTGCCATCATCGCCCGCATCGCCGACGAGGTAGAGAAGGCAGGCAGCGACGTGTGGTTCGAGAAACCTGCGGAGTTCTTCCTGCCCGAAGGCATCAGGTGCCCGAAGTGTGGCAACACCACCTTCGATAAAGAGGATGATATTCTGGACGTGTGGTTCGACAGCGGCTGCACGCACCGCGCCGTGCTGGAGCACCGCCCGGAACTGCGCTGGCCCTCCGACGTGTATCTGGAAGGTTCCGACCAGCACCGCGGCTGGTTCAACTCCAGCCTGATGATTGCCGTCGCCACGAAAGGCGATGCCCCTTACCGCGCGGTCATCACCAACGGCTGGATGCTGGACGGCGAAGGACGCGCCATGCACAAGTCCTGGGGCAATGTCATCAGCCCGCTGGAGGTCATTCACAAATACGGCGCGGACGTGCTGAGGTTGTGGGTGTCCAGCTGCAACTACTTCGAGGACGTGCGACTATCCTTCGAGATTCTGGACCGCACCGCCGAGGCATACCGGCGCATCCGCAACACCATGCGCTTCCTGCTGGGCAACCTGTACGACTACGATCCCGCCCAGCACCGCGTGGTGGAGAGCCAGATGTTGCCGCTGGATCAGTGGGCGATGGCGCGCACCCGCAAATTGCTCGCGGACTGCGTGGCAGCCTACGAGGTTTACGAGTTCCACCGAGTGTACCAGAACGTGCATAACTTCTGCGTGGTAGACATGAGCGCGTTCTATCTGGACGTGCTGAAAGACCGCCTGTACTGCTCGCCGCCCACTTCGCACGAACGCCGTTCGGCGCAGACCGCGTTGCACTTTATCGCGCAGACGCTGGCGCAGCTGCTCGCGCCCATCATCACGCACACCGCGGAGGAGGTTTGGCAATCCCTGCCTGGCGAGAACAAACCGCTGAGCGTGTTGCTCTCGCAGCTGCCTGAGGACCCCTTCTCGGTGCACGATGCGGCGATGCTGGAGCGGTGGGAGCCGGTGCTGGCGATGCGCGAAACGGTGAACAAGGCGATCGAACAGGCGCGGCAGTCGGAGATGATTCGCCGCTCGCAGGAGGCCGCTCTGCACATCAAGCTGGACGACGAGACCTGGAGCGCACTCAAACCCTTCTTTGTCGACCTGCCGACGCTGTACATGGTATCGTCGGTAGAGGTAGAGCAATGGGACGAAGAAGAGGTGTTAGTGACGGTACACAAAGCGGAGGGCGAGAAGTGTCCGCGCTGCTGGCAGATTCGCACCGATATCGGTGTGGACGCAGAGTATCCCGACCTGTGCGCGCGCTGTGCCACTGCGGTGAGAGCCATCGCATGAAGATATGGTTCTTCGCAGCCACTCTGCTGGTTATCACCCTGGATCAGGTCAGCAAGTGGTGGATACAATGGAACCTTGCGCCCGGCCAATCGGTGCCGGTTGTGCCGGGCGTGTTGCAGTTCACACTTTCGTTCAACTCGGGCATTGCGTTCGGGCTGTTTCCGCAGTATGGGCGCGCCTTTTTGTGGATCTCGCTGGTGCTGGTGGTAGCCGTGCTGATATACTACCTGCGCCTGCGCGATGCCTGCGCATGGACAACCGCCATCGCCAGCCTTTTGGTGGGCGGCGCGCTGGGGAACGTGCTGGACAGGATACGGCTGGGACATGTCGTAGATTTTATTGACTTCCGCGTGTTCCCGGTGTTTAACGTGGCGGATACGGCGGTCACATGTGCGACCATCCTGTGGATTATCCGGCACTGGGTACTGTTGTCCGCCGGGCAGAATGCTCAGAGCGAGAGTTGAAGGATGCCAGCCGTAGCCTCCAGCACCTCCTCCGCACGGATTCTCTTCATGCACTCCCTGTCGTGCACGCACCGTTCGGCAGTGCATCCGACGCATGGCTCGTTATGGCGGATGATAACGTGTCCCTCGCCGAAGGCACCGGTGTACACAGGGTCACTGACTCCATAGAGGGCAACTACCTTCGTGCCCATCGCTGCCGCGATGTGCATGGGGCCACTATCAGCGGTAATTAACAGACGGAGCAAGGGCATCAGTGCAGCGGTCTGCAGTATCGTCAATCGACCAGTCAACATCAGGGGATGGGTGCGGCAGTTCGTGAGTATCTGCTGGGCTAAAGGTAAGTCTCGCTTGCCTCCAATCACGACGCACTGCACACCCCTTTCAGCCAGCATGTCACACACCTGGGCAAAACGGTCGGCAAACCACTGCCGGTGTTCGCGGCTCGCGCCCGGATGAATACCCACGAGAGGCGTTTCACCGTTCCACCCCGCCTGACGGAGCTCGCGCCCGGCGGTTTGCACGTCCTCTGAGGAAGGATAAAGGAGGGGACGGTAATCGGAGGTGTCACAACCGAGCAGCTTCACCACATCGCGGAAGTGCTCCAGTGTTTCGTGGCGCGAAGGATGGTGAGGTACGCAAGCCGTATACAGCCGCTGGAACCTGCTTTTGCGTCTGACCCCCACTCGCAACGGAATGCCTCCAAGCCATGCGTGCAGCACCATGTCCGCACTGTCGTCAAGTATCACCGCAAGGTCAAACCGCCCCTTGCGAAGCCGGCGGATAAACTGCAGTTTGCCCCACAGCCCCTGATGGGTGGGACGTAGCCAGAGTTCGTCGATACCCGGGAAGTTCCGCAGCACCTCTGCCGCTCGCTCGCCCACCTCCACGCAGAGATAAGCCTCCGCAAACCGCCGACGCAGGCAGTACAACGCCGCCGTGCTGTTCACCACATCGCCGATATGCTCGCGCATGAAGACGAACACACGTGAAGGCTGGCAGTCCACCGCTGCCCTACCCTGCCAACTCTTTCTCAAACGTCTCCTTCGCTTGGCGGAACCCATCCATCAGCAGACCCATTTCATGCGCCACGGTGAAAAAGCGCGCACCCATAGCATACTGCTCTTTGGGAGGCGGCACGTTGCCCGCGATTCCCCATGCCTTGCCGTGTCGGGCGCAAGCATCGGCTAGTCGCGCCATTGCCTCCTGCAGGAGAGGATGTGTGAAGTCACCACGCACACCCAAACTCTGCGACAGGTCGGCGGGACCTACCAGCAACAGGTCCAACCCCTCGGTGCCCGCGATGGCATCGATGTCTTCTATGGCTTCCTTACGCTCGATCATCACGCCCAGCAGGATTTCGCGGTTCGCCCACCTGTAGTACTCGTCCGAGAACTCTGTCCCGTAGGCGATATCCACACTGCCACCGATGCCGCGCCAGCCCAGCGGGGCAAACCGCGCCATTCGTACAAACTCCCGTGCATCTTCTCCGCCTGTGCAGTGAGGCAAAAGCAGCCCCGTTGCCCCCGCCTCCAGCGGACGGATAACATCGTTGTAACTGCCACGCGGAATACGCACCAGCGTCTCGATGCCTTTCGCCCGCGCCGCCAGAATCATCTGCGATACCTGTTCGAGCGTGAAATCCGAATGTTCCATCTCGATCCACACGCAGTCGTAGCCTGCAATACCCATCATCTCCACAATCTTCCAGTGCGGTACCGTCCAGACGATGCCCACCAGCACCGGTTTACCCTCGCGCAACTTCTGAAGCACCTTGTTGACGTGCATCTTCACTTTCGCCTCCTGTATGTGGAGTTCTCTTTCGCGCCCACGCCCATCGGTTCCTGTCGGGCAGGGAATCCGTGCCCACAACCGAAACTAGCCATAACCACCCGTCAGGAGGAACACGATGAGCATCAGCGTTGGCATTGTGGGCGTAGGACAGTTCGGCAGGCATTTCATCCGGTTGTTCCGTGACCATCCCGACGTACACCGCATCGCTCTCTGCGACCTGAACGCCGAGCGTCTGGCGCACGCTGCCAGCGAGTTTGGCGTCACCGAAACCTACTCCTCGCTGGACGAAATCTGCCGCAGCGACCTGGACGCCCTCGCCATCATCACACAGCACTGGCTGCACGCGGAACAGGCGATACAGGCGATGGAGTCGGGCAAGCATGTATACAGCGCGGTGCCCCCAGCGTACGCGCGTGAACCCGAGCAGACCCTGGAACTGTGTGACCGTCTGGTGGAAACCGTCCGACGCACCGGGCAACTCTACATGCTGGGTGAAACCACCTTCTTCCGACCAGAAACCATCTTCTGCCGGCAGAAGGCGCAGGAAGGGGCGTTCGGGCACTTTGTTTACGCTGAGGGCGAATACTTCCATGACATTTCGCACGGACTATATGAGGTGCTGCGCAACCGCTGGGGCGAGCAGTTCGGCAGGGATAAGACCGGCGATCCGCCCATGTACTACCCCACCCACTCCACCAGCGGGGTGATTAGTGTCATGGGCGCACACATGACCGAGGTCTCCGCGCAGGGATACATCTATCCCGATGACGAGTGGCACCGTCTGGACACCATCTGGGGTAACCCCTTCTGCAACGAGGTGGCTCTCTTTCGCATGAGCAACGGCGCGACCGCTCGCATTTGCGAGTTCCGCCGTGTCGGTCATGTGGGACGGGAAGGGTTCCGCATCTACGGCACGGAAGCGAGCTTCGAGAACGACGTTTCCGGAGCGAAGTGGGTCACCAAAAGCGGCTGGGAGCCGGTAGACCTGAGCATGGTCGGCGAGCTCCTGCCCGAGCCGCTGGCAGCCGACAAAGGAGGGCATGGAGGCTATCACGCCTATCTCGTACACGAGTTTGTGGATGCCTGCAACAGGGGACGGTTGCCGCGCATTCACGTTTGGGAAGCGGTGCGGTATCTTGCGCCCGGCGTGGTAGCGCACATGTCCGCCCTGCGCGATGGAGAACTGCTCAAGGTTCCCGATTGGGGCGATCCGCCTCAGCAGGCTCAATCAGGTACCTGACCAGCAGGTCGTGGGCAACGTAATAATGTACAGAATACTCTGCCGGGCGTGAGTAGATAAGCCCTTTGGGTACGGCGTGAAAGAAGAGGTCGGCGATATGCTGCGCGTCCTCGTGGGAAACGCGCCCGCCATCCACGCGCGTGATGGATAGATGCAGGAGGTCGTCCTCACCCTCGAACTGCACCCGGAAGTCGCCGAGAATCGCGCCATAGCGTTCACGCCGTTCGAGCAGGATGGGCACCCCTGCCTGAACGTCCTCGACAAGCGCACGCAAAACCCGACGAACTTCCGGGTGCTGATCGGTCACTCGCATTTTATTGCTCCTTTGCACGCCCGGGTGGGCGAGGCATACAGCGACAGTGCGCTACCTTGACCTCGTTTCCCTGCGTCCATGTCATCAGCGGCTCGTCAAACGTTATCGGCTCTCCACACACCAGACAGGTAAACAGCCAGTTCGGGCTCTCTACCATCCGGGGCTGGGATGGCTCTGCGTGTCGGAGCCGCCTGTTACGCGCCAGCGTCTCTGCCATCGCATCCCAACCTCCTTTCAGCCAGCAGCGGCTGGGCACTGGCAAAATACTCAGACGATTGGCGCAGCCTGCAGGTTTCACCCGAATCGGTATTTCGAACAGGATTTTTTCTAAATCCCCGGCACGGGTCGCCCGAAGCGGTCGAAAGGATGGTCGGCGACGCGCAGGCGAACCCTTCCCCGCTCGCTGCCGCGCTGTATCAGCAGGGTAACCTCTGCACCAGCGGGCATGGAGGCAATCATGTTCTTCAATTCGCCCGGAGAGGACACTCTCTTCCCATTACACTCCAGGATGACATCGTCAATGTCCAGTCCGGCAAGGTCGGCAGGGCTGTTGCGGAACAGGTTGGCGACAATGACGCCCTGCACCGTCTCGTCTTCCACTCGGGCGGGGATAATCCCCAGCCATCCACGCGACACCTTGCCGTCGCGCAGGAGCAACTCCATCACCCGGCGCGCCTCATGACTGGGTACGGCGAACCCGATGCCCACGTTGCCCCCACTCTGCGACAGGATGGCGGTGTTGATGCCCACCAGCTCGCCGCGAATGTTTACCAGCGCGCCACCCGAGTTGCCGGGGTTAATCGCCGCGTCGGTCTGGATGAAGTCCTCGTAAACCGAGATGCCGACATCGCGCCGCCCCTTCGCACTGACGATACCGGCGGTCACCGTCTGACTCAGCCCGTACGGGTTGCCGATGGCAAGCACCCATTCACCGACCTCCAGCGCACGCGAGTCGCCCCATTTGATGGCGGGGAGGTTACTGGCGCGAATACGCAGCAGAGCCAGGTCGGTCGCCGGGTCGGTACCCACTATCTGGGCATCCGAAAACTTGCGCCCATCCGCCAGCGTCACCGTGATGCGGCTGGCTCCCGCCACGACATGGTTATTGGTAAGTATCAAACCGTCGCGGCTCACAATGACGCCGGACCCGAGGCTGCGCACGACGCGCTCCGGCTGACGAAACGGGATGTCTTCATCGCCAAAGAAGTAGCGGAACAGCGGGTCATCGAACAGGGGCGACCTTCTGCCCGGGATGATAGTCGCTGCGCTGATGTTCACCACTGCAGGGGTTGCCTGCCTCGCCACTGCCGCGAACGCCTCCGAGCTCGTCTTCAGCTGAGTGGAAGCCTGTTCGAAGGTGGGCAGTTTGGGCTCGGTGGGGACAGGTGCAGTGCGCGACCGCGTGCCCAGCCACCAGCCAGCGAGCAGCGCAAGCGCCACCAGCAGCACCACCACTCCTGTGAAATGCTTTTCAGTGCGATACATCGCCAGCGTTTTCTCCTGAAACTGCATGGATGGTTCCCTCCTCTATGTGGGCTGTTTGGCGAGAAGCGGTTTGCCACTTCTCCACCGGTACTTCTCCTATCACGTAAAAACTGCCTGTTACGCACACAAGGTCATCTGCCTGCGCCATACTCATTGCGCGCTCCACCGCCTCTGGCACCGACGGAACGATGTCGTACGGGGGCAAGGTCACCGTAGCAGCTTTCGGCAGGTCTGTTGCGGGACGTCCGCGCGGCTCGCTGGGTTGCGTAAAGATGATGTGTGAAGCCAGAGGCGCCAGCGTATCGACCACCGCCTGCGCGTCGTGCCCTTTGGTCATCCCCATGACCAGTATCAACCTGCGGTAGCGGAAGGTATCCTGAATGGCTTGAACCAGGCACTCGACAGCGCTCACGTTATGCGCCCCGTCCAGCAACAGCGTCGGTGAACGCCTGACTATCTGCATCCTGCCAGGTAAAGTCGCATGTTCCAGCCCCATGCGGATTGCGCTTTCAGGTATCTCCACACGACAGGCGTGCCGCAGTGCCTCGATAGCCGCGATGGCGACCGCGGCGTTGGAACATTGATGCTTGCCCAGCAGACGCAGGCTCAGGTGGCGATACACCCCATCTGTGGTACGCACCGATACCCTCTGTCGCGCCCGATGCACTCCCTCATCCTGCCAGTGCACGGTACGCACCGGCGGCGGAACAACCATGCGTTCCGGCTTCACCTCCGTCAGAGGCACGCCGGCTCGCTGCGCATGTTCACGAATGACCTCCAGTGGCTCTTGCTCGGTAACGCCGGTAACCGCTGGCGCACAGGGCTTGATGATGCCCGCTTTCTCCGCCGCGATTTTACCCAGGGTGTCTCCCAGCCTGTCCATGTGGTCCCAGCCGATGGACGTAATCACGCTCACCAGCGGACGCACTACATTGGTGGCATCCAGCCTGCCCCCCAGACCCACTTCGATCACAGCAAAGTCTACCCTCTGTTCGGCGAAACAGCTGAAGCCAACCGCCGTCTTCAGCTCGAACTCTGTCACTTGCCCCAGCGGCGTCTGCGCCAGCTCTTCGATGTGCGGTTTTATCCATGTCACCAGCCTCGCGAAGTCCGCCTCGGGGATCATATAGCCGTTGACCTGAATGCGTTCGCGCAGGTTGAACACATACGGCGAGAGGTACAACCCCACCTTATACCCTGCCGCCTGTAAAATAGTGGCGATGAACGTGCAGGTAGACCCCTTACCGTTCGTGCCCGCCACGTGGATAACACGCAGCTGATGGTGAGGATTGCCCAAACGCTCCAGCAAGGCTTCGAACCGTTCGTTGCCCAGCTTGATGCCGAAGCGTTTTAATCCCTGCATATACATGACTGCACGCGAGTAGTCCATTTCGCCTCCTTCCCTGCTTGCCAGATTTCGATATCACACCGCTGGTAGCTGCCGCACGTCGCGGCGTGCCGCGGTGAAGCCCACTGCCAGCGCACAAACGACAGCACCCGTCACCAGCGCAGAGGTGGCTGTCCATTGCGAGGCTATCCAGCCCATGAGCAGGTTGCCAAATGGAGCCAGCCCCATCAGCGCAAACACATGCAGCGACATCGTGCGACCCCGCAGATGCTCTGGGCTTAGAGACTGCAATAGTGCATTGATGGAACCCAGAGTGCTCACTGCCGACCCGCCAACCAGCACCAGACAGGCAAGCGACAGCAGATAGCTGCGCGACAGCGCAAACAGCGTCAAGCCCATACACAGCCCTGTTGCCGCTGTAATGACCACCTTTCCCCGCGGAACACTGCCCGCTACCCTCGCTAGGGTTAGCGCACCCATCAACGCGCCAAAACCCGTCGCCGAAAAGAGATTGCCCAGTCCCTGTTTGCCCACCTGTAAAACATCGCGAGCAAACACAGGCATCAACGTGGTGTATGACATGGCAAAGATGCTTAACACGCAGTCCAGAAGCACCAGGCTTCTCAATAAGCCGTCGCGATAGACGTATATCAACCCTTCTTTCAGCTCCGACCACATGGAGAGGCGGTCCACAGGGCCCCGGCTGGGCGTCGCCGGTATCCGCAAAAGAGCAATGATGATGCCCAGGTAGCTCACCGCATTGAGCATGAAACACCATCCCGCGTTGACCATCTCGATGAGTTTACCCGCAATGGCAGGACCCAGAATACGCGCGGTGTTGAACGCAGCAGAGTTCATCGCCACCCCTACGGTCACAAACTGCGCGCCGACCAGGTCCATGACCATTGCCTGCCGGGCAGGGGCATCCACTGCGGTCACAAGCCCGTTCAGCGCAGCGATGAGTGCAATGTGCCAGAACTCCACCCGTCCGGTCAGAATCAACACTGCCAGCACGAAAGCATTGACGGCAAACAGTGCTTGCGTGGTGATAACCAGCCTCCGCTTTTCCATGCGGTCGGCGACCACTCCACCAAACAGGCTGAACAACGTCGTCGGCAGCGAACCGACAAAACCCAAAAGACCAAGAAGCAGTTTGCTGTTGGTGATTTCGTACACTACCCATCCCTGAGCGACTGTTTGCATCCAGCTTCCGAGAAAAGAGACAAACGCCCCAATCCAGTAGGAGCGATAAACGCTATTGTGCCAGAGCGCCACAGCAGAAGGAGGCGAAAGCTCGGAGCTATGTTCCCCGTGTCGTTTCATACGTTATCATTTTAACATGCATGTTTTGTATGGAGCAACCCGAAAAAGGACTCTGCACAGCTTGCTTAACCATAAAGGATATGATATTCTATTTGTTGAAGTAATTGGAGTGAGGAAACTATCTCACTGATAGTCCATTCTTTCGGACAAGGATTTTATTCTGCTGGAGGAAATCTTCCATGCCACAGTCGGGTGCTGTTACAGAAAACCGATGGATACTGCCTGCCGCAGAGTTCCAGCAGCTGCTCGACAGCCTGCAACGCCTTGGTTACCAGATTATCGCCCCTACCCTTCGAGATGACGCCATCGTGCTCGAGCCGATAGAGTCCGCCGACGACCTGCCCATCGGTTTGACCGATGAGCAGCGCGCCGCAGTTTACCGTGTCAAAAGGCGTGCGGACAAGACTTTCTTCGGGTACGCCGTGGGACCACGCTCGTGGAAATACTACCTTTATCCCCCCAACCTGCGACTGTGGCAGGCAAAGCGAAACGGCGACGGTGGCTTCGAGGTCATTCCCGAAGAAGGAGAGGCACCCCGTTATGCCTTTCTCGGTGTACGTGCCTGCGAGCTGGCGGCAATAGCCATACAGGATAAAGTGTTTCTCGGCGAGGAGCACCGCGACCACTTCTACGCACGCAGGCGCGAGAACGCTTTGCTGATAGCCGTCCACTGCACCCATCCTGCAGCAACCTGCTTCTGTACCTCTATGGGAACGGGTCCTCGAGCGCGGGGCGGTTTCGACCTCGCGCTGACCGAAGTGTTAGACAGCAAAGAACACTTTTTCGTGATAGAGGTCGGCACGGAACTGGGCTTGGCGGTGCTGGACGGAGTGCCTGTTCAGCCCGCCACCGAAAGGCATTGGCAACAAGCGCAGCAGGTGGTAGAGAACGCCGCCCGGCGCATTGTCAAGCGCATGGACACCACGGACATCAAAGACCTGCTCTACCGCCATCTGGATAGCTCTCACTGGGAAGATGTAGCGAAACGCTGTCTGACCTGCTCGAACTGCACGATGGTCTGCCCGACCTGCTTCTGCCATACGGTGGAGGACGTAACCAATCTGCAGGGAACCGTTGCCGAACGGCGGCGCAAGTGGGATTCCTGCTTCCACGTGGACTTCTCCTACATTCACGGCAGTCCGGTGCGGGTTTCTGAAGCCTCGCGCTACCGCCAGTGGATAACGCACAAGCTGGCATCGTGGCAGGACCAGTTTGGCGTGATCGGTTGCGTGGGATGTGGACGGTGCATTACCTGGTGCCCCGTTGGCATAGATATCACCGAAGAGGTGCGGGTCTTGCGGCGAAGCGAGGAGGGCAAAGCTGCCCAGTCATCACCAAAGGAGGAGAGCCATGCGAACGCTTGAACCCATCCTTGCCGAACATCCCTTCTTTGCTGGGTTGGACAAACGACATCTGGAAGTCCTCACCGGCTGCGCATCGAATGTGGTTTTCCAGGAAGGGCACATCATCTTCCGCGAGGGAGAAGAGGCAAATACATTCTACCTCATCCGCGAAGGTAAAGTAGCCCTCGAGATACATGCCGCAGGCATGGGAACGATTACCATCCAAACATTGAACTCAGGAGACATCTTAGGGTGGTCGTGGCTGGTTCCACCTTATCGGTGGCACTTCGACGCACGAGCGATAGAGGCCACCCGGGCTATCGCGATGGACGGCGAGTGTCTGCGCCGCAAGTGCGAGCAAGACCACGACCTGGGCTATGAGCTGCTGAAACGCTTTGCGGAGGTTATTACTCAGAGGCTTCAGGCAACGCGCCTGCAGCTGCTGGACGTTTACAGCACCAAAGAGAGGCACACCACGTAGAGGGGGCTTTTCTGTGACGATGGTTCCGAGTCCTTTTCGAGTTCAGCAAGTGAGACACGAGACTCACGATACCTTTACCCTTGAGCTCGAGCCGGTAAAGGGGTCGGATAGCTTCGCTTTTCAGGCGGGGCAGTTCAACATGCTCTACGTGTTCGGCGTTGGCGAGATACCCATCTCTATCAGCAGCGACCCGACCAACCCGCGCATCCTCATGCACACCACGCGCGAGGTGGGCACTGTGACGAAGGCGATGGGGAAGCTCAGACGGGGAGATGTCATCGGGGTGCGAGGTCCCTTCGGTACTCCGTGGCCCGTTGAGCAGGCGGAGGGCGCAGACGTGGTGATTGTAGCTGGTGGCATCGGGCTTGCGCCCCTGCGCTCCGCGCTGTATCAGATGCTCGCCAACCGCGACCGTTACGAGAAAATCGTCCTGCTGTATGGAACACGCACACCCAACGACATCCTCTACAGGCGCGAACTGCAAAGATGGCGCTCACAGTTCGATTTGGAAGTACATATCACCGTCGACCGCGCGATGGGTGGCTGGCGAAGCAACGTGGGGGTGGTCACTTCGCTGATACCTCGCGCGCCCTTTGACGCCCGCAACTCGATCGCGCTGGTATGCGGCCCGGAAATCATGATGCGGTTCACCGTGCTGGAACTGCAACGACGAGGCGTTCCGCCCTCGCAAATCTACATTTCGATGGAACGCAACATGAAGTGCGGAACAGGCATCTGCGGACACTGCCAGTTCGGTCCTTACTTCGTCTGCAAGGACGGACCCGTGTTCCGCTACGACAGGGTACAACATCTGTTTGAGAGACGGGAGATATAGTGATGGCGCGCACCACCAAACCCAAACTGGCTGTATGGAAGTTCGCCTCCTGCGATGGATGTCAACTGAGTCTGCTCGACTGCGAAGACGAACTGCTGGAAGTCGCGGGGACAGTAGAGATAGCGTACTTTCTGGAAGCCAGCCGTGCGACGGTCAAGGGGCCGTACGACATCTCGCTCGTGGAGGGTTCCATCACCACGCCGCACGACGCGGAACGCATCCATCAGGTACGTCGTGTGTCGCGCTTCCTGATTACCATCGGCGCGTGTGCGACCGCCGGCGGTATTCAGGCACTGCGCAACTTCAAAGATGTGCGTGAATTCATCTCTCTCGTGTACGCGACGCCGCAGTACATCCAGACGCTGAGCAGATCCACGCCGGTGCATGACCATGTGTTCGTGGACTTCGAGCTGCGCGGTTGCCCGGTGAACAAATACCAGCTGCTGGAAGTCATCAACGCTTACCTCAACGGGCGCAAGCCGAACATCGCTCCCCATAGCGTCTGCTCCGAGTGCAAGCGGCGGGGCATTGTGTGCGTCATGGTAGCCAAAGGCACGCCCTGTCTGGGACCCGTCACCCACGCGGGATGTGGCGCGATATGCCCATCGTATTCCCGTGGATGCTATGGCTGCTTCGGCCCGAAAGAGACACCGAACACGCAATCGCTCAGCAAGCGATGGAAGCAGCTGGGCGTTAAAGAGGAAGACCTGATCCGTGCCTACCGAGGATTCAACGCCTATTCCGAAGCCTTCCGAAGAGAGAGTGAAAGCCATGAAAGGTAACACGATTAAGGTAGACTACCTGGCGCGGGTAGAAGGTGAAGGCGCCCTATATGTCCGCTTCAAGGGCGGACAGCCAGCGGAGGTGCGCTTTAAGATATTCGAACCTCCCCGCTTCTTCGAAGCCTTTCTTCGCGGGCGAAGCTACCGTGAAGCGCCTGACATCACCGCTCGCATCTGCGGGATATGCCCCATCGCCTACCAGATGAGCGCGGCGCACGCAATGGAAGATGCCTTCGGCATCAAGATCGAGGGCCCCATCCGCGACCTGCGACGACTGATATACTGCGGCGAGTGGATTGAAAGCCATGTCCTGCATGTCGCGATGCTACACGCCCCCGATTTTCTGGGCTACGAAGACGCCATCCAGATGGCACGTGACCATCCCCAGATAGTGGAAACCGCACTGAAGCTGAAAAAGGTGGGAAACGACCTGGTGACCCTTATCGGCGGCAGGGAGGTTCACCCGATTAACGTCAGGGTGGGAGGCTTCTACAAGGTGCCCCGCCGACGTGACTTGCAGGAGATAGAGGAACGCCTGAAATGGGCGCGCGACGCCTCCATCCAACTGGTGAAGTGGACGGCAAGCCTGCCCACCCCCGAGTTCGAGCAGGACTACGAATTTGTCGCTCTGCGCCGCCCGGCGGAATATCCGTTGAACGAAGGGAGACTGGTTTCGAACAAAGGGCTGGATATCGCTATCGATGAGTTTGAGGCGCACATTGTGGAAGAGCACGTGCCCTACTCCAACGCCCTGCACGCACGCATCGCCCGTCGCGGTGCATACATGGTGGGGCCGCTGGCGCGGTTCAATCTGAACTTCGACAGGCTCTCACCGTTGGCGCAGGATGTGGCGAAGGAGGTAGGGGTCGTCGCGCCGTGTCGAAA
This sequence comes from Bacillota bacterium, assembly GCA_023511455.1. NCBI lineage: Bacteria > Bacillati > Bacillota > Bacillota bacterium. The sequence goes on along the minus strand of JAIMBJ010000020.1, from coordinate 39,386 downwards.
CCCCTTCCAAAGCATCGTGGTACGTGCTATTGAAACCCTCTACGCCTGCGATGAAGCGTTGCGCATTATCGCCAACTACACCATGCCCGATAAGCCCGCCGTGGAGGTGCGTCCTTACGCGGCGACAGGTCACGGCTGCACCGAGGCTCCACGAGGCATCCTCTACCATCGATACCGCGTCGACGAATACGGCACCATTCTGGATGCGAGAATCGTACCACCTACCGCCCAGAACCAGAAAAGCATCGAGGCGGACCTTTGGAGTCTGGTGAAGGCAAACGCGGACCTGCCTCTGGAGCAGCTGCAGTGGCGATGCGAACAGGCAATACGCAATTACGACCCGTGTATCTCCTGCGCCACGCATTTCCTCAAGATGCAGGTGGTCAGGGAATAGCACCAGCGGACACTAAACGTGCATCTCGTTACTTCCGGCGGGGGCGAGGCTCCCGCCGAACTGTCTCCCCTTCCCGCGTGCGGTGAGCTCAGGTGGGACTCCGCTGACGAGGATGCTCACATTCCAGATGATGGTCACCACGAAGCGCACCGACGGAACCCGGTACACTACCCTACTCCAGCCTCTTTGTAAAGCGTAAACTTGCCATGGCAAACAGTATCAGCCCCAGCACCAGCAGCATCAATGCGTCACCCCACAGAACCTCTATCCCGACCCCTTTGAGGAAGATGCCGCGAACGATGTTCAGGAAATAACGCAGGGGGATAAGATACGTTACCCACTGGATAACTCGCGGCATGTTCTCGATGGGAAACATAAAGCCCGACAACAAGATGGAAGGCAGCATAATAAAGAAAGCAGTCATCATCGCCTGTTGTTGTGTGTGGGATACTGTGGAGATAAATAGCCCCAGTCCCAGTGTGGTGAGCAAGAAGACGAGCGCCAGCGCAAAAAGCAGCAACAGGCTTCCCCGTAAAGGCACGCGGAACCAGAACATGGCTACCAGCAGAATCAGCACGATATCCACAAACCCAATCAGCACAAAAGGGATAGTTTTACCTGCCATCAACTCCGTTGACCGAACGGGGGTGACGATAATCTGCTCCAGCGTGCCGACTTCGCGCTCCCGCACAATCGCCATGGAGGTCAACACCATGGTGACCACCAGCAGGATGGTACACAGCACACCCGGCACCATATAGTTCACACTTCTGAGCTCGGGATTGAACCACACGCGCGTACGCTCTTCAATGATGGACAGGCGTATCCATTGCGTGCTCAGCCTCTGCAATCTCTCGCTCAGCACCTCTTCCGAGTACTTCTTCAGCACGCCAGACGCATAACCCAGTACCACGCCTGCAGTTGTAGAATCCGTGCCGTCCATAATAACCTGCAGCGGTGCGCTCTCGCCACGCACCAGTCTCCTTGCAAAGCCCCGGGGGATGTGTACGCCTGCCTGCACCCTGCCGCTGTCCATGAGAGCCACAAGGTCCTGAGGGCGATCCAGCACGGCAACCACTTCGAAATAGCCGGTGTTGCTAAAGCGAGCGACCAGCTCCCTGCTCTCACGGCTTCTATCGGCGTCGATGACAGCGGTGGGGATATGTTTGATATCGGTGTTGACCGCGTAGCCGAAAATGATAAGCTGGACAACGGGCGCAATTATGACCAGCCGCAACATCCTCGGGTCGCGCCGCAGCTGGATGAACTCCTTACGTATCAGATGCCGAATCCGCTGCCAGGACATACCCTTACCTCACAACCTCTTCTGGAATCGGCGCACGCTCACAGCGATAGCAATCAGCCCAAAGGCAATCAGCGACAGGGCGGGCTTCCATAGCACCTCGGGTCCCACTCCCTTGAGGAAAATGCCGCGCAGAATCACGATGAAATAGCGAGCCGGTATCAGATAGGTGAGATATTGCAGAACCTGCGGCATTGCACTGATAGGGAACATGAAACCGGAAAGCAGCACCGATGGCAACATTGTGCCCAGCATCGCAGCGATAAACGCTACCAGCTGCGTGCGCGCTATCACCGAAATCAGCAAGCCGATACCCATCGATGCGAACAGAAAAACTGCCGAGTGCACCAGCAACAACACGACGCTACCCCTTAATGGCACACCGAACAGCAGCCGCCCTGCTGCCAGCACCAGCAACACGTCCGCGAAAGCAATGATAACATACGGTACGATTTTGCCTATCATCAGTTCGTGGGGCATGATGGGCGAAACTACCAGCCGCTCAATCGTCCCCCGCTCGCGCTCGCGCACAATGGTCAGCGATGTCAGCAGTGCGGAAATCTGCATCAAGATGACGGCAATCAACCCCGGCACGATGAAATAGGTGCTCTTCATTTCGGGGTTGTACCACACGCGCGGCTGTAAATCGAAGGGCATTGCCAGTCGCTCCACAGGCAACCCGGCACGAGCAGCCTGTCGCCGTGCGTAACCGACGGAGATTGTCTGGAGGAATCCCGATACGTAGCTCTGGGCAATCGTGGCGGTGGTGGAATCGGAGCCGTCAATCAGCGCCTGCACCTGCGGCGGCTTGCCCGAAGCCACATCACGTCCGAACCCTCGTGGAATCACGAAAACCAGCCTCGCTCCGCCACGTGCAAGCACCATATCTGCCTGCTCCGGCCTGTCCAGATACAGCACGATGTCGAAGTACTCGTTGTGCTGAAGAGAGCGAATGAACTCGCGTGAAGCGGAAGTTCTGTCTTCGTCCAGAATCGCCGTGCGCAGATGACGCACATCCAGATTGATCGCGTAACCGTAAAGAATCAGCATGAGCACCGGTAGCACGATAACCACCGCCAGCGTGCGTATGTCACGGAGGACATGAATGAACTCTTTGCGCATCACTGCGCGAATTCGCGTCCACATGTCTACACGCCGTCCTCTCCCAGTCCTCTATCGGTTTGCTCCACCAGCGAAACGAACACATCTTCCAGAGAGGGCACTACCGCATCCAGATAGATAATGCGGAAGCCTTCCTTCTCCAGCTGCTGTCTGACATGCCCTGCGGCATCCACATCCGCTGGCAGAACCACGTGCAGTCGCCTGCCGAAAACCGCTGCATCGTATACCGCCGGGTCGTTCAGCAGGCTCTCCAGTGCAGCCATCTGCGGTTCTACCTCAACCTCCATCAGCTTTCCCGACGAGTAGTGCGTCTTCAGCTCGGCGGGCGTGCCCATCGCCACGATCCTGCCCCGATAGATAAGGCAGAGCCTGTTGCAATGTTCCGCCTCATCCATATAGTGCGTGGTGACAAACACGGTAACGCCCTCTCCTGCCAGCACGTCAATCAGGTCCCAGAACTGCCGTCGGGAGATGGGGTCTACTCCTGATGTGGGTTCGTCCAGAAAAAGTATCTCCGGCTCATGCACAATGGCGCATCCCAGAGCCAGCCTTTGCTTCCAGCCCATTGGCAGTTCACCGGTCAGGCTCTGTTCACGCCCTTCCAGACCAGCCATCTGCAGCACCCACCGTTTCCGTTTCGCCAGCCGCTCGGCAGACACCCCGTAGACCCCTGCGTAAAAATCGATATTTTCCGAAACGGTCAGGTCTTCATACAGCGAGAACTTCTGGGACATGTAACCGATGCGCGCTTTAATCTGTTCGGACTGTGTGCGGATATCCAGCCCGGCAACGGTTCCTGTGCCGGAGGTCGGCGAGATAATACCGCACAGCATCCGGATGGTGGTGGACTTCCCCGCGCCATTGGGACCCAGAAACCCGAAAACCTCGCCGCGCTTCACCGCGAAGGTGATACCATCCACCGCCGTAAAACTTCCGAAGCGTTTGGTCAGCCCGTGAACCTCAACAGCCCACTCGCTCATCGCGTTTCCTGCCGCTGCTTCTCGATAATGGACACAAAGACATCCTCCAGCCCGGCTACAACCTGCCGAATATGCTCCACCTGAATGCCGGATTGCGTCAGAATCTCCTGCAGGGGCTGGAACCCGGTACGGATACCTTCCAGCCAGACATGCAGACGCTCTCCATACACCTGTACACTCTTCACCTCGGGCAGTTGCGCAAGGATTTCCCTTGCCCGCCGCTGCGGATGGCAGATCATCTCCCAGAGATTACCACTCATCCGACTGCGCAGGTTATCGGGGGTGTCGCACTCGATGATACGACCGTTGTACATGAAAGCGATGCGGCTGCACCGTTCGGCTTCGTCCATATAGGGCGTGCTCACCACCAGCGTCATGCCCCTGCCCACCAGCGTGTAGAGTATCCTCCAGAAATCGCGGCGCGACACGGGGTCTACCCCCGTTGTCGGCTCGTCGAGAAAGAGGATTTCTGGCGTATGTATCAGCGTGCACGCCAGCGCAAGCTTCTGCTTCATCCCACCCGACAGGTTTTGAGCCAGACGTTTTGTGAACGGAGCCAGTCGGCTGAACTCCAGCAGCTCCTTCTGCCGGGCAAGACGCTCTTCCCTGGGCACCTGATAGACATCGGCGAAGAAGTCCAGGTTCTCCTGCACCGTCAGGTCACCGTAGAGGCTGAATCGCTGCGACATATAGCCAATGCGCCGCTTGACTTCCTCGGGATGTGTGCATACATTAAACCCGGCAACAAAGGCTTCCCCGGCATCGGGTTCGATGGCGCCCACCAGCATGCGGAAAGTGGTGGTTTTGCCCGCGCCATCGGGACCGACGATGCCGAATACTTCTCCCGGGCGCACCTGTAAATGCAACGAGTCTACCGCCACGATATGCCCGAAGGTCTTGCGAAGACCCCGTGCTTCTATCGCCCACTCGCTCATGGCGAAGCCCCGGACAGGAAAATGGTGGCGTCTGCTGGCATCCCGGGTTTGAGCTCCCCCCGCGGGTTTTCCAGCGTGATTTTCACCCCGAAAACCAGCTTCACCCGCTCCTCTTTCGTCTGCACATTCCTGGGGGTGAACTCGGGTTTGTCCGCGATCTCGGTGACCCTGCCCACGAAACGCCTGCCGGGATAGGCATCTACCGCTACCTCCGCCCGGTCGCCCAGTTTGACACGCATATTCGGCTCGGGCACATACACCTTCAGCCATACAGTATCCAGATTGGCAATGCGCACAATGGGCATCCCCGGCGTGACCAGTTCACCCTGCTCGGCAACCTTCAGTATCACCCTGCCGGATAAGGGCGCCTTAATGGTCAAGTAATCGGTCATTGCCTTCGCAGCTTCCAGTGCACCGCGAGCCTGCTCCACCTGTGCTCGCGCCGCCTGAATGGTTTCCTCCCGTGCACCGGCAAGCAGCAGGTCTAAACGCGCCCTTGCTGCAGCAACCTGCTCCAGCGCAGTGCGATACTGTGTACGGGCTAGCTCCAGCTGCTGCTTCGCTGGCAGGCGGTCGGCGTACAGCTCCCTGACCACCTGCAGGTTGCGCCTCGCACCTTCCAGCTGTGCCTTCGCCTGCGCCTCCGCCGCGCGAGCCTCTTCACGCTCTTCCGTTCGCGCTCCGGCAAGCAGCTCCGCCAGTCTTGCCTCTGCAGCAGCGACCGTCGCCTGCGCACTGTCGCGCCGGGCGATAGCGGCATCCAGCTGCTGCCTGGAGATGGCACCGGCGGCATACAGGTTCTCTGCACGTTCGGCATCTTGCCGGGCGTTCATTGCCTGTGCTTTAGCCTGTTCCACCGCGGCGCGTGCCTGTTCTATCTGCTCGTGGCGCGTCCCTGCTTCGACCAGCTCCAGCTTCGCCCTTGCCTGTCGATAGGCTTTTTCGGCGGACTCGTAAGCGGTCTGGGCACCCACCAGCTGGGCTCTCAACTCCGTTGCCTTCGCAAACATCTCCTGAACAGTTTCCAGAGTCCGGCGTGCGCCCTCTGCAGCCGCTTGCGCCTGTGCGAGGTTCGCCTGTGCCTGGCGTATCTCTTCTTCGCGTGCTCCGCTCAACAGCTCCCTCAGTCGCGCCTGCGCTGCCTCATAAGCTCCCCGCGCCTGCGCAACCTGCGCCCGAATCTCCCTGGCGTCTATCAGGGCGATAACCTGCCCCGCGAGCACTGCATCTCCCTCATCGAGCAGCAGTTTGAGGATTCTACCGGATACCTTTGCGCTGACATCCACCTCTGTAGCCTCAATGGTGCCGCTGGCAAACACCACGTTTCGCAGATGGGAAGACCCCATCCCCCACCAGCGCCATGCCATCCCCGCTGCCAGCGCCAGCAACACGACCCCGATTACAACCTTCGCTCTTCGGTGCCCTTTCAACGCTTTGTTCCTCCAGCGAAGAATGAGACGAACCCTATTCTATCCTTTGCGCTCCTCCCATCCAACCCCTGCTCCAGCCACCGACACGCTGGACAGATAGAGGTCTCAGGCGCTGGCGTGGTGAACAAATGGAGAGACGTTCCACCGCATCTGCCACTCAACGCGGGAGACACTCACCATGCACAAAGCCATCGTCATCGGTATTGGCAACCCGTATCGTCGGGATGACGGCGCGGGGATAGCTGTTGTTCGCCGCATCCGCCTGCTTGCACCCCGAGATGTGGAGGTTATAGAGTGCCCCGGCGACCTGACGATGGTACTGGACATCTGGCAGGGCTTTGGCCGGGTCATCGTGGTTGACGCCATGCGCTCGGGGCGGGCAGCTGGCGAGGTGATGCGCTTTGACGCCTCAACGCAAACCCTTCCCGCAAACATGCGCTTCTCTTCAACACACGCGATGGGCTTGAACGAAATCCTTGCCCTGGCACATGCGCTGAACCGGCTCCCCCAGAAACTGGTCATCTATGGCATCGAGGGCAGCGATTTTGGCGAGGGCGAAGGCTTGTCCGAAGAGGTCGCAAAAGCCGTAGAGGATGTGGTACGCTATATCTTGCTAGACTTGCAGAAAGGCGAAGAGGATGCATGAGTTTTCGATAGCCGACGCCATCGTGCGCGCCACACAGGAGGTTGTCCAGACGAACGGAGGCGGAAAGGTCAACCAGATACATCTTCGCATCGGTGAGCTGCGCCAGGTCGTGCCCGACGCCCTCCTTTTCGCCTTTGACATCCTGAAGCAGGATACCCCCCTGTCGGAGGCTTCCCTGCAGTGGGAAACGGTTCCCGCGCAGGTGCGGTGCAAAGTCTGCGGCAACGAGTATCGCCCGAAAGACGTTTTCTGGGAGTGTCCGTCCTGCGGCGCGATGGGTGCGGAGGTGGTGGCAGGCGAGGAGCTGGAGATAGTCGCCATTACACTGATGGAGGGATCCGATGGAGATTAAAGTGATCAGGCGAATTATGGAGGCAAGCGAACAGCACGCGCAGGTGGTGCGCCAGCAGTTGCAAGAGGCTGGGGTCGTCGCGCTCAATCTCATCAGTGCGCCCGGCTCGGGCAAGACCTCCCTGATCGAGTGCGCTATCCGCGAACTGAAAGATAAAGTCCACATCGCCGTCATCGAGGGCGACCCCGACACCACCCGCGACGCCGAGCGCATCGCCAAACTGGGCGTGCCGGTGGTGCAGATTAACACGGAAGGCGGCTGTCACCTCGATGCGACCATGGTGCTGCGTGCGCTGGAGCAAATCGACCTGGACGGCGTGCAATTGCTGTTTATCGAAAACGTGGGCAATCTGGTCTGCCCGGTCGTGTTCGACCTCGGCGAGACACGACGGGTGGCAGTGGTGAGCGCGGCAGAAGGACACGATAAACCCGCCAAGTACCCCGCCCTGTTCCGCACCGCGCAGGTTACTGTGCTGAACAAGGTAGACCTGATCCCGTATCTGGATTTCGACGAGGCGCAGTTCACGCGGGACGTGCGGCGGCTGAACCCGGAGATGCCCATCCTGCGCGTCTCGTGCCGCACGGGTGAGGGTTTGACGGAGTGGACAGGCTGGCTGTTGAACCAGACCGGCAGCACCGTTATGTCCGGAGCACTCGGTGGCGCAGGCTAAAGCCCTGCGGCTACGATCCCGTGGTTTCCAGCACCCCCAGTTCACCTACACGCACGAGGCAACGAACAGGTCTACGGGCGCGGAGGGACGTTCAGGCTGGGGTGATGCCTGCGGCATCGGCAGCAAAAACATGGTTTGCGTCGAAGACGGTAAAAACCGCAATCCCTTTTCGCGGGCGAACTGCTGGGCAGCTGCCCGCACAGTGTCCCAATCGTAGTCATGCCCTACGATGATGCCCTGCGGCTTCATTTTCGGATACCAGTTCCGCAGGTCGTTCAGGCATCACTCGTACGAGTGGTCACCATCGACGAACAGCAGGTCGATGGTTTCATCGGAGAACCGTCTCCACGCCTGCGCGCTGCCTTCGCATATCGGGATAATGCCCGTTGCCGCCGCCGTCTTGGTATAATGGTCAAACAGCTGGCGAAGCTGTCCACTTTTGTAAGCGAAAAAGCCCGTCTCTTTCGCACTTGGGTTCATCTCGACGTAGGTGTCCTACAGGTCGATACAGAAGACCTGCCCGGTCAGACCATGCCGTCTCAAACTGTGCGCGAAGATGCACGCGGACAGCCCACAAAAGCTGCCGATTTCCACGACGACCGCATGTTCTGACCGAATATATCTCACAGAGTCGTAGAGGGTCTGAATATCCGCAGGCACAGCATATCCCAGCACCCCGTTGACGGTGATAGGCAGGGTGTTACGAGAAAGTAGCATTTGCCAGTTCCCATTCGTCCAGCGATTGGCTTGGAGATTCAAGGACACGCGGTCATCCGGGGACGTCCGCCGTTTGGGGCGACTGCACACCAGAAGGTCTCCAGTTATTTCACATCGGTCAAACCACTCCGTCGTCTCACGGTGTAACATCTGGAGCGCGGGACAAACCAGCGTTGTGCCTTCCTTCATGCCCGCGGCGATGACCCCGAGAAGGGCAACATCCGTGCCCTGAAACCAGCAGACCACATCAGGCTGATAGTCTTCCATGACACTGGGTAGCGACAGTGGGGATTCCAACCAGTAGTGGTGCAGGTTGGGCGCGTCAAAAGTTTCAAAGCCGATTTGCAAACTGGTGGCGTCCCAGTCCACGTTCAGGCACTGGCTTGCCCATGAGGATAATAGTTTCGCACCGATGCCTCCGCCCCCAGCCACATTCAAAATCTTCCTTCCCTCCAAAAGAAGTTGTGCCTGCCTGTACCAGCGCGCGAGGTTCTGAATATCGATGATATCACTTTCGTTGAAAACCACGCGGGGCTCGGCAGGGGCGCGGGGGGCAGTTGCGCTTTAGGCGATAAATGGGCACCCCAGAGCGTGTCGTGGCGCAAGTGCTGCGCTGTCACCTGAATAATCGCATACAGAACTGAGGTCAAAGACTGACCGCCAGCCCGCCAAAAGGCATTGTACACAGGGGCACTCTCTATCGTCCAGCCGTTGGCATCGCCACGCACCTGAATATCCGGAACGATGAGCCGCCGGTGAACAGCGAACTTTTTGAACGCGAGGTGCAGAGTGAATGCGTTGTCGTCGCGTTTGTAAGCGCGAAACGATTCGGGTTGCATCTCGTCGCTTGCTCGAAGAAAACGCTCCACATCATCTGCCGTGACAATCCCGCTTAAACCTGTTACCCCAGCCGTGTGCATGGTCATCTCCCAGAAATAGCCCCTGTGGCGTCAGTACCTACTGAATTATCGGACAGGTATCTCGACAACCTGAGAGGGTGTGCAGTCAGTTTGAAACAGGCTTGTAGATTCTGCTATACTTCGACAGCACGACCTGGTGCGCGCCTTCATTCGACGATGCACAGCACGGTTCGGATACGTCTGGTCATTCGTGGGGCGGTACAGGGGGTGGGCTTTCGCCCGTTTATCTACCGCCTTGCGACCGAGCTCGGCTTAAAAGGCTGGGTACTCAACTCTGCGCAGGGCGTGTTCATCGAGGTCGAGGGACCAGTGGAAACCCTGCAGCAGTTCGTGCGGCGCGTGGAAAGCGACAGGCCCCCGCGCGCTTTCATCCAGAGCCTCGAGCAGTCGATACTCGACCCGATAGGCTACACCGCTTTCGAAATCCGCCACAGCGAGGAGAGCGGCGAGAAGGTTGCACTCATCCTGCCCGACATCGCCACCTGCCCCGACTGCCTGCACGAAATCTTCGACCCCGCCGACCGCCGTTACCGTTATCCCTTCACTAACTGCACCAACTGCGGTCCGCGCTACAGCATCATGGAGGCGTTGCCCTACGACCGCCCGAACACCACCATGAAGGCGTTCACCATGTGCCCCATGTGTCGGGAGGAGTACGAAAACCCTGCCGACCGCCGATTCCATGCACAGCCTAACGCCTGCCCCGAATGCGGACCCCATCTCGAGTTGTGGGATGAGCAGGGCAGCTGCCTTGCCCGACACCATGAGGCGTTGCTTCAGGCGGCGGAGTCAATCCGTGAGGGGCGTATTGTCGCGGTCAAGGGGCTGGGAGGCTTTCACCTGATAGTGGATGCCCGCAACGATGCCGCCATTCGACGCCTGCGCGAGCGCAAACGGCGGGAAGAGAAGCCCTTTGCGCTGATGTACCCGTCACTGGAGCAGGTGATAGCGCACTGCGAGGTGAACGAAGCGGAAGAGCGTGTACTCCGGTCGCCCGAATCGCCCATTGTGTTGTTGCGCAGGAGGGAGATAGAGGCGGTTGCCCCATCCGTCGCCCCGAACAACCCCTATCTGGGAGTGATGCTGCCTTACACTCCCCTGCACCATCTGCTGATGCACGAGCTGGGTTTCCCTGTGGTTGCCACCAGCGGCAACCTCTCGGACGAGCCGATTTGCACCGACGAGCGCGAAGCCTTGCATCGCCTCGCGGGCATCGCCGACCTGTTTTTGGTTCACAATCGTCCCATCGCCCGCCATGTGGACGATTCGGTGGTGCGGGTGCTGTTAGGACGCGAACTGGTACTCCGGCGGGCGCGCGGCTATGCCCCCCTGCCCGTTCTGGTGAAACAGCCCCTTCCCCCTTTGTTGGCGGTGGGGGCGCATCTGAAAAACACCGTCGCCCTGAGCGTGGGCAATCAGGTGTTCATCAGTCAGCACATCGGCGATTTGGAGACACCGCAGGCACTGGAGGCGTTCCATCGCGTCATCAGGGATGTGAAAGAGTTGTGGGAGCACCAGCCACAGGCGGTCGCTTGCGACATGCACCCCGACTATCTCTCCACGCAGGCGGCGCACAGGATGGGCATTCCTGTTGTGCCCGTTCAGCACCACGTAGCGCACATCCTGTCGTGCATGGCGGAAAACGAGCTGGAACCGCCAGTGCTGGGCATCTCGTGGGACGGCACGGGCTACGGTACCGACGGCACCATCTGGGGCGGCGAGTTCCTGCTTATCCACGAGGGTGGCTGGCAAAGGGTTGCCCATCTGCGTCCTTTCCGCCTGCCTGGCGGCGACCGCGCCATCAAGGAGCCGCGCCGCTCTGCGCTGGGAGTGCTTTACGAGCGCTATGGCGAACAGGCTTTCCAGACGCTACGGGGCGTATTTACGGAACAAGAACTCGCCGCCTTGAGCCAAATGCTCCGACGTGGCATCAACGCCCCTATCACCACCAGCGCAGGCAGGTTGTTCGACGCGGTGGCTTGCCTCGTCGGCTTACGGCAGGTGGTGAACTATGAAGGGCAGGCAGCGATGGAGCTGGAGTTCCGTCTGCACGGCGTGACGACGGATGAGAGTTACCCCTTCGCGGTAGACCAGACCTCGTCCGACGCGCCAGTCATCCTCGACTGGCGTCCGATGCTACCTGAACTGCTGCTGGATGTAGCCGCTGGCGTGCCTGTCGGCTGGATTTCCGCCAGGTTCCACAACATGCTTGTCGAGATGATGGTCGCAGTGTTGAAGCGGGCGGGTGTGGAGTGCATCGCGCTGAGCGGCGGCTGTTTCCAGAACGCCTACCTGACGGGGCGAGCAGTGCAACGCCTGCGTGAGGAAGGGTTTCGCCCCTACTGGCATCAGCGCGTCCCTCCCAACGACGGGGGAATCGCGCTGGGGCAAATCGTAGGGGCGAGCGGTTTAGGCTGAAGACCGGGTTGCTCCCGTTTGCTTTCAGGTGCGCGAGCAGACATCGGTAATCGACCTGTGCGGATTGGCACTGCCCACACCACAGCCGTCTCTTGCGCTTAGACTACGCCAGCGGGGCAGTCGCCCCTATGCTGCGACCGACGAGAACACAGGCGTCAGTGCGGAGCCATCGCGCCTATGAATACCGCATCAGGATGCGCACAAGGGAGAGCAGTTTCGCCTGTGCCGCCGGGTCTGCCATCTGACCACCCGAGCAGTTGTGCTGGATGGTGCTGGCGACCATGTGGGCGAAGGCTTTATTCAATGCCTCACGTACCGCCGCTAGCTGCTGAGCCACCAGTTCGCAGCTCTCCTCGCGCTCGATCATCTCACGGATGCCGCGGATTTGCCCTTCAATGCGCGCCAGGCGGTCCTGCAGCTCCTTCTTATCTTCCCGTCTCACCAGCTTCAGTTCATTCGCGGTTGTTTGCACGTGATGATGCCTCCTCTTTCTCCGTTCTCATGGTTTCACTACGCGCCTGACCTTTCGCGATGCGCACGCTCCATGCGAGATAGCACCGCCACCAAAAACATCAGCAACGCCCCGATGCCCAATGCCAGAACCACCGCAGGTAGTCCTGTCAGCGATGGCAGGGTGACCTTCCCGAAGTTTGCCACCTCAAAGAAGACTGGCTTCAGCAATGGGTAAGCAAAGATAAACGCCACCGTCCCCGCTAGTGCCCCAAATAGGGTGGCTATGCCTTCTCGTATTCCGCTGGCTGCGCCTACAAGCGCCGTGCCAGGACAGTAGCCGCCTAACGCCATGCCAACGCCGAACACTGCCGCGCCTGCGAGGATACCCCACAGGTGCAAAGACTTCACCTTAAAGTGTATCGCACCCGGCATCAGCACGTCCAGCACCGCGCTGCCGACCAGCCCCACAGCGATGGCAGTAAGCATCACCTTCAGCATCGTGAAGTCGCGTAGCCACAACCCTCGATGCACGATATTGCATCGGGAGAACCCCGCTCGATACAGCGCGTAACCGAAAGCCAGACCGAACATCAAGCCCAGCCATTTCTCGTTCATGGTGTTGCACCTCCTGTTGGTTCTCGGAAAAGCAGTTTGGCGACGAGCAGTCCGGTGGCGAAGGCGACCGCCCCGAACAGGAACCCGCTCACCGCCATCTGTGCGATACCGCTGAGCATATGTCCAGTGGTACAACCGTTCGCCAGCCGCGCGCCAAACAAGATGAGAAAGCCCCCCATGAAGGCGCGCAGCCATCTGCGGACGGGGCTACCTTCAAAGCCGCGGATCACCACCACTGGCGCAGCCGCGGGTTGGGCGTTCGCCCGACGGGAGAGCCAGTGAGCGAGCATCGCCCCGAGAAACATGCCCAGAACCAGCATCACCTCCCAGCCGATTCTGGCGCCTACCTCTTGCAGGTAAGGCTGCCGTTCAGCAAACCCCGGCGATAGCCGGTCAAGAACATATCCCACCAGTTGGGGGTAAGCGGTCGATACGCCAAGGGGCGCGTAGGAGAGCATAGCCAGTATCTGCACCACACCAATCAGCGCGCCCCACCGCAGCCAGCCGGGTACGGAGACCCAGCTGGCGCGGGTAGTCGTGGAAGTTTGCTTGGTCTGCGATACAGTCGTCATGGTATCCCTCCGCGATTAAAGTTTCACGAACTGCCCCAGCAGCAGGGACAGCACCAGCCCAATCGCCCCGACGAGCAGGGCGCCCACGAAGCCAACCGCAAAAGGCTTCATGCCCAGCCCCTTGAACACCGAGAAGCTGGTACCCAGTCCCACCGCTGCCATCGCCGTGCCGAGCAGATAGCGCGAGCCCCACTGCTCGCCGATCAGGGTGGTCATCGCTTTCCACTGCTCCGCACTCCACACGCCGAAGGCGGCACCGTTCGCCAGCGTCGCATCCCCAGCCGAGCGCACCAGCGCCATCGCCAGAAAGCCCAGCACGAAAGCGGGGAACAGCTTCAGGATGCTCACGCGCGAATCGCCCCCGTCCTGCCCCGACGCACGCAGCTGGCGCAAGTAGTAGAAAGCCATCAGTGGCACGACCACCGCCAGGAACAGGTTGCGGGTGAGCTTGGTCACGGTTGCCGCCTGAAACGCGACATCGTCATGGAACATCTCCTTGTATGCCAGCGCGGCACCCACCACCTGAGCGGTTTCGTGAACCGCGATGCCGAGGAACAGCCCCACCTGCTCGGAAGTAGACAGCAGGGAATGTGCCAGATAGGGATACAGGAACATGCCCAACAGCCCGAACAGGGTTACGTTCGCTACGGCGTATGCCACCTCTCGCTGTTCTGCCTTGATGGCAGGAGCGGTAGACACAATCGCGGTCACACCACAGATGCCTGTGCCCGCCGCAATGAGAGTGCCTAACCGCTCCGGCAGTTTCAGCATCCGGTTGAACCAGCTGATAAGCACCAGACCGCTGGCAATCGCCACCACGACAATGGGAATGCCCCAGGCACCCAGTTTCAGCACATCCAGCAGGCTGAGCTTGATGCCCACCAGAATGATGCCCAGCCGCAGCAGCTTGGTGACGGCGAAATGGATACCGGGCTGTAAACTCTGGGGCAGGGGCAACACATTGCGCAGCAAGATGCCCACCAGTATCGCCACCAACACCCCGGATAGAGGCGCGCTTTTGCCCGTGGGGTCGATGCCCTGCGCCCGGAGCAGAGCGATGCCGATGACGTCCGCCAGCCACAGGGACACCAGCATGATGCCTGCCGCCACTGCCACACCCGGCAGCAGCTGACGCACCTCGCTGAAACGACCGACCCCAAACAGCGCATACGCGAGGCGATTATTGACAACGTTCGTGGTCATAGGTCACCTCCTCAGATGAACAGAGTCACGCGCGAGCGCAGTGCCTCGCCCAAAAAGGTGGCAACGCCACCGAGCTCGACCCCGTCGCGGATTTCTTCGTCGGTGACGCCCATCACATCGCGCGACATCTCGCAGGCGATGGTGCGCACGCCCAGGTCGTCTGCCAGCTGCATCAGCTCCTCCAGTGAACTCACCTTCTTCTCATGCATCATGGCCCGCATCATCTTCGCGCCGATGCCGAAGAAGTTCATCCGCGACAGCGGCAGGTCGCGCGAACCGGATGGTGACATCAGCGCCATCAGCTTCTCCCCGAACTTCTTGCCCGATAGCTGCTTCTTGCGGCGCAGCGCGTTGAGACCCCAGAACGTGAAGAACATCGAGACGTTCTGTCCCAACGCTGCCGCGCCAGTCGCAATCACGAACGCTGCCAGCACCCGGTCCAACTCACCCGAGAACACCACGATGGACACGCGGTCATCGGGGAGACGGCTCTCCAGCTCCTGCACACGCGCCTCGAGCGCCTGCAGACGCTCGTACACGGCGTGCCCGTTGGACGATACGTCGTGCTGCAACACCTCTGTCTGCGGATTCATGCTCGCACCTCCTTCTAGCTCACTCGCCTGACGTAATGGACATACACTTCCTTGCCGTCTAACTGCTCCGTCTCCTGAGCCAGCAGCTCGATGTTTTTCGCTGCCTGCGCCCAGCCCTGGAAGTCCTTCACCGAGCCGCGGTCAGTGCTCAATACCTTCAGCACCTGACCGGGCTGCAGCGTGTTTACCTCTTGCCGTGCCTTGACAATCGGCATGGGGCACGATAGTCCACGAACGTCCAGCATCTTGTCGAAGTTCATCATCGTTACCTCCTTTGTCGTTGTTCTTTAGAAGGGATGGGCGGTTGGGCTGGCGCTTGCGCCAGCCCAACCTGTCACGGTCTTACTGGTATGCCTGCGCCAGCGCGCAGATGTTCTTGCCCAGCTCCAGCTCAGATGCCTTCTCCTCGTCCGGGATGAGCAGCCCCGCGTTGACCCGCTTGATATCCACATACTGGGGCGGGAAGACGGGCAGGCTGCTCAGGATATACTCCACGAACTCTTTCTCACTGCGCTGTGCCATGACCAGCCCCTCGTTCCTCTGCTTCAGCTCGGCCAGGGTCATTGCAAACACGCCGTTTGCGTCCGCTTCTCGCAGCGAGCTGAAATGTCCGGGAAACACCACCACCTCATCGGGCAGGCTCAGCAGCTTGCGCAGCGAATGGTAGTGAATGGGTGCCCAGGTGTCGCCGCGACCGCCGAGGTCGGGACGAGCGATAGACTCGATGAAGATGCTGTCGCCGGTCAAGAGGTACTGCCCGTTGACCAGATACACCACGTTGCCCAGCGTATGGCCGGGAATGTGGATGGTCTCGATGGTCGCCTCGCCCACGCGGAACTGTTGACCATCCCACAGCGGCTGGTATTCGAGGCGCGGAGGCAACACATCGATCGGGTGGATACCATCGTAGGGATGCATGTAGTATGGCACACCCAGCTGCCTGGAGAGATACGAGCCGCCGCTGATGTGGTCAGCATGGGCGTGCGTATCCAGAATCAGGCGAATGCTTAGCCCCTTCTCCTCCGCGAAGCGCAGGTAGTGTTCCGTATGCCGCAGTGGGTCGACAATCGCTGCTTCGCCATTGGAAGCAATGATGTAGCTGAGACAACCGCGCGCCGGTCGGCTCACCTGATAGATGCTCAATGCAGGCTGCTCCACGACGGCTTTGACATCGTAGAAGTTACCCCATGCCAGCGTTCCCCCTGCCAGATTGATTGCCTCGTAGCCCAGCGCACGAAGCCCCTCAGCCACCAAGGCAGAGGTGCCACCCTTCGCGCAGACCACGAGGATGGGCTGGTCCTTGGGAAGCCACCCTGCAAGCTCCTGCTTTGCGTAGGCAATGACCGACTCCACCACGTCATCCGCCCCACCCTGCTCCAGAATCTCGAAATAGGGTACGTTGTGCGTCGGGATAGGACGGCGTCCCTCCACTTTCCACGCATCGAACTCGTCGCGGTTGCGCACATCCAGAATGTAGAACGGCTCCTCTCGGTCGAGTCGCTCTTTCAGCTCTTGCGCCGTCCACTCGGTTTTGGTAGCGGTCAGGCTTGCCATGATGACACCTCCTTTAGCTCATCTATTTATTGTCGCTAGCAGTATACCATACGGGGTATAGTATATGCAAGGTTTCCAAAAGCAAAACATTCAAAAAGGAAAAAGTGCAGGCTAAAGCCTGCGGCTACATTTTGGGTATTTTCGCCGCGTATCGGTTGACACCCGCGGTTGTTTCGTGGTAAAATGCACGAGCGTTACAACGCCTGTTCAAAGGCGGGGGTAACTTGACAACCTGCGTCCCGACGGCACCGAAAAAGCCCCCTCGGGGGGTGCCCGAAAGGAGGTACCGACGTGCACTTGCGTGAAGCGTACGGCAGAGCGCTGTTCGCGTCTCTGCTGATAGCTGCAACCCTGTGTGCGTTCGTGACCGCAGACGCAGGACGCCGATTCTCGGTGCGCCTGCGCGAAAGTGGCACGGTGCGTACATTGGACACACAAGCCGCAACCGTCGCAGAACTCTTGCGCGAAGCGGAGATACGCCTGGAGAAGTTGGACCGCGTCCAACCGCCTCCGGCAACGCCTCTTGCCGATGGCATGGAAGTGGTGGTGACCCGGGTGCGCCAGCAGATGGTTACCGAGGAGCAGAGAATCCCGGCACCTGTGAAGCGATTTGCGGACCCGGCACTGCGTCCGGGCGTCAAGCGGGTGGTAGAGGAGGGACAGGATGGGAGGAAGCGCATCCAGTGGCTCGTCACCACCGTGGACGGGCAGGAGGTGTCCCGAAAGGTGTTAGCGTCCAAAGTAATCTCGCAACCCAAGCCGCGCATCGAGCGGTACGGGGCGGGCGGCTCGCTGCCCGCGCGAGGTTTCTTCAGCGGACGGCGTGTGCTTACCATGATCGCTACGGGCTACGCACCTTATGCCTGTGGCGGCAGCCGTACGGGACGCACCGCGACCGGGATTAAAGCCGGCTACGGCACGGTTGCCGTAGACCCGCGCTACATCCCGCTTGGCACGCGCCTGTATATCGAAGGTTATGGCTATGCGATTGCTGCAGATACCGGCGGAGACATTAAAGGCAATCGCATCGACCTTGGGCACGACACTTATCACCAAGCGAAGCGAGTCGGTATGCGCAAGGTCAAAGTATACATCTTGGACTAACACCTGAACATGGGCGGAGCCTTTGTGCTCCGCCTTTTCCATTCCCTGACTGCGGAGGGCATGGCGTGAAGCTCACCTCGCCATCTCAGATACGTCTCGTGCTGCTGCAATTTGGGCTGACACCCGACAAACGCAAGGGACAGCACTTTCTGGGTGACCACAACATCCTGGAGAAAATCCTTCAAGCCGCCGACCTCTCGCCGGAAGAGGGGGCGATGGAAATCGGCAGCGGTATCGGCACGCTGACCCGTGCGCTGGCGCAACACGCCAAACAGGTTCTCACCTTTGAAGTGGATACCAAACTGATACCCATCATCCAGCACCATCTGCGCGGATTGCAAAATGTCCGCCTGATACACGGCGACTTTCTCCGCCAGAACCTGCCGCAGCTGATACAGGACACCTTTGGAGATACGCCTTTCAAAGTGGTGGCGAACATCCCCTACGGTATCACCAGCCCCATCCTGGACCGGCTCTTCGGCGTTGCCAGCGGCTGGGATCGCGCGGTGCTGATGATGCAGCGCGAGGTCGCCGAACGGTTGATCGCGGAGCCGGGTACTCCCGAATACAGCGCCATCAGCGTCTTCGCCCAGTACCATTCCAGAGTGGAAATCGTGCAGAGGGTCTCGCGCACGGTATTCTATCCACCGCCAGAAGTGGACAGCGCGATTGTGCGTTTCACTCCTCTTCCCAAGCGTCTGCCGCCCGACGAGGAAAAGAGGCTTTTCCGCGTGGTGCGCGCGGCATTCGGGCAGCGGCGAAAAACCCTGCTCAACGCCCTCAGTGGCGGGCTGGGTCTGCCGCGCGAGCAGGTGGAAGCCGGACTGCGAAACGCTGGCATTGACCCACAGCGGCGCGGCGAAACGCTGACCCTGGAGGAGTTTATCGTGCTATCGCGGTGGCTACTGGGCGATGTCCAGACCGCACGGGAAAAGTCGTCTGCGGAAGGATAGCCCGTACTGAACTGCGAAAAAGGTTTTATGCTATCCGGTGACAAACCCTGCACGGAGGATTTGGATGAACGAGTTGCACCTGCTGAACCTGGGATTGGGTAGCCTTCCGCTGTTGTCCAGCGCGGAAACACGCTCCATTTCCGCCGAAAACCCCAACGGCGAGCGAGGCGGCGGCGCGAAAGCGGAACCCGACGAACATAACGCCGCTTCCATGCTGGGCAGAGGCTGGAAGGTTCGTCCCTGCATCACCCTTGAACCCGGAACCACTACCACGCTGGCAGACATTCAGGGACCGGGCATCATCCAGCATATCTGGATTACCGTTGACGTGAAAGCCTACCGCGATACCATATTGCGCATGTACTGGGATGACGAAAGCACGCCGTCGGTAGAAGTGCCTCTGGGAGACTTTTTCTGCAACGGGCATGGATTGCGCTATAACGTGGTATCCATCCCTGTCGCAGTTAACCCGTCGGGCGGTTTCAACTGTTACCTGCCGATGCCCTTCCGCAAGCGAGCGCGAATCACTATTGAGAATCAGCGGTGGGAGCCCATTCACGGCTTCTTCTACCAGATTACCTACGCGCTGACGGACATCCCCGACAACGCAGCTTATCTTCATGCGCAGTGGCGACGTTCCATGACCTCGCGTGAATGCCCTGAACACGTCATCGTGGACGGGGTCAAGGGGCAGGGACACTACGTCGGCACGTTTCTGGCGTGGACGCAGCTCTCCAATGGCTGGTGGGGCGAAGGCGAAATCAAGTTCTACATGGATGGCGATACCGAGTATCCCACCATCTGCGGTACGGGCACGGAAGACTACTTCTGCGGCGCATGGTGCTTTGGTGAAACCTTCAACGCGCCCTTTACAGGCTATCCCCTGTGGCGCAAGGAACCCGGCGAGGTGCCCCGGCACGGACTGTACCGCTGGCACATCTACGACCCCATCCGCTTCAAGCAAAGCCTGAAGGTAACCATCCAGGCATTGGGCTGGTGGCCCAACGGCAAGTTCCAGCCGCTCACCGACGACATCGCATCGGTGGCATACTGGTATCAGGCAGAGCCGCACGCGCCCTTCCCCACCTTGCCTCCGATGCACGAGCGATGGTCGCGGTAAACGACAGGGGTGTGGGCGAGGCTGACCCACGCCCCGTCCCCTTGACCAAATGAGGGTGTTGGCGCGTTTGACATTTTCGGCGTGGGTTTGATACCATGTTATCGCTAAAGAGCACTGAAGGACACCCGGAAGGGCGTTGCTTCTTTCATGGAGGATGGGCGTGAGTAAACCTTCACTGACTGCCGTCATCATGGCGGCGGGCAAAAGCACCCGAATGAAATCCCGTTTGCCCAAACCGCTTCATCTCTTGTGCGGAAAACCCTTGCTTTCATACCTTCTGGATGCCTGCCGGTCGGCAGGAGTCGCCCGCACCATTGTGGTGGTGGGTCACGAAGCGGAGCGTGTGCAGGAGGCTTTTCGCGGACAGTGCGAGTTTGTCCTTCAGGAGGAGCAGCTGGGCACAGGACACGCCGTGATGAGCGCAAGGCCGCTGCTGAACGACTACGCAGGTGACCTGCTGGTGCTTCCGGGCGATACCCCGCTCATAGACGGCGAAACCCTGCGCAAACTGGCGGAACATCACCACAGCAGCGGCGCGGTTGCCACCCTGTTGACTGCAGTACTGCCCCACGATGCAGGGATGTATGGGCGCGTGCTGCGCGACCCCAACGGCAAAGTAACAGGCATAGTAGAAGCAAAGGACGCCTCCCACCAGCAGCTGGCTGTGCGAGAAATCAACACATCCATCTACTGCTTCAACGCGCCTGCCCTGTTTGGCGCGCTGGGGGAAATCCGTCCCGACAACGCACAGGGCGAGTACTATCTGACCGATGTCATTGGGCTGTTCACCCGCAAAGGCGACCGGGTGGAAGCTGTCATTGCCGACGACTGGCAGGTAACACTGGGGGTAAACACCCGCGTGGAGCTGGCGGACGTCGCGGCGCGCCTGCGTCGGCGCATCATGGAAAACCTGATGCTATCGGGGGTTACCATCGTAGACCCAACGAACACCTACATCGACGCTGACGTGCAAATCGGGCAGGATACCGTCGTCCACCCGAACACCTACATTCTGGGCAACACCGTTATTGGAGAAGAGTGCGAAATCGGACCTATGGCGCGAATCGAGAACAGCCAGATAGGCAATCGCACCACGGTGCTGGCGTCGCAGGTGGTGGAGAGTCGGCTGGGTGACAGCGTGCGCGTGGGCCCGTTTGCCAACCTGCGTCCGGGCACTGTCGTGGGCAACGGCACGAAGATTGGCGACTTCGTGGAGGTGAAGAACTCCATTATCGAAGAAAACGTCAGCATGGCGCATCTGACCTACGTGGGCGATGCGCAGGTCGGGGCGAATACCAACATCGGTGCCGGCACCATCACCTGCAACTACGACGGCAAGCGCAAGCATCGCACTATCATCGGCAGGGGATGCTTCATCGGCTCGCACGCCACGTTAATTGCCCCGCTACAGATAGGCGATGGTGCGTATGTCGCCGCCGCCTCGGCGATAACCGATGACGTGCCACCGGATTCGCTGGCAATCGCCCGCTGCCGACAGGTAGTCAAAGAGGAGTGGGCAAAACGACGTCGGGAACAATCTTCTTCTGAGGGATAGCCTATGGATGACGACTTGAATAACAACAAAGACAGAGCAAACGAAGACCGCATGCGCATCTTCACCGGCAACGCCAACCCCGCGCTGGCTCAGAAAATCGCAGAATGCCTCAAGAAGCAGCTGGGGCAGATACTGGTGTCCCGCTTCTCAGACGGGGAGATTCGCGTACAGGTTGGAGAGAACGCACGGGGACTGGACGTGTTCATTGTGCAGCCAACCTGCGCTCCGGTCAATGAGAATCTGATGGAGTTATTGATTATGCTGGACGCCTTCCGGCGTGCCTCAGCAAGACGTATCACGTGCGTTATCCCCTATTACGGCTACGCGAGGCAGGATAAGAAGGTGAAACCCCGTGAGCCGATAACCGCCCGCCTCGTGGCTAATCTTCTGGAGGTGGCAGGTGCAAACCGCATTCTGACCGTAGACCTGCACGCCCAGCAGATTCAGGGCTTCTTCAACCTGCCCGTCGATCACCTTTATGCCGGTCCCATCATTGGCAAGTATCTGATCGAACAGGGACTGGTGCATAAAAACTGCGTGGTGGTCTCGCCTGACGTAGCCGGTACTCCTCGCGCCAAGGCGCTGGCGGAGATGCTGGATGTGCCCTTCGCCATCATTGCCAAGCGACGTCCGGAGCCCAACAAAGTGGAAGTGATGGAAGTGGTGGGTAACGTGGAAGGCAAGACCGCCATCATGATCGATGACATGGTGGACACAGGCGGTTCGCTGGTGCAGGGAGCAGAAGCGCTGATCGAGCGGGGTGCGACGGACGTGATTGCCTGTTGCACCCACGCGGTGCTTTCCGGCGACGCCCCCGAGCGGATCCGCCGCTCGCCCATCCAGCAGCTTGTTGTCACGGACACCATTCCCTTACCACCGGACAAAAGGAACGAAAAAATTACCGTCCTGACGGTATCCCGGCTTCTGGCAGACGCCATCCTGCGCATTCACCTCGACCACTCTGTCAGTAAGTTATTCGAACAGCAGAGCGAAGAGGTACGGATGCGGAACTCCTGAACCCATGCGGATATGGTTTGGAAGAACTCAAGAGGTACATCCGGAGTGGATTGTGCTGGGGTTGGGCAATCCGGGTGCGGAGTATGCCCATACCCGGCACAATATCGGTTTTGACGTGGTAGACATCCTCGCCAGCCGCCATCGCATTCGCCTGAACCTGAGCCGCGACCATGCCCGCTACGGACTGGGAATGATTGCCGAGGTACCTGTGCTGCTGGCGAAGCCGATGACCTACATGAATCGCAGTGGCGAAGCGGCACGAGCACTGCTACAACGCTATCCGAGAGACGTTTCTCATTTGCTGGTGGTGGTGGATGATGTAGCGCTGCCTCTGGGCAGGATCCGCATTCGCCCTTCTGGCTCTGATGGCGGGCACAACGGCCTGGAGTCTATCATCCAGTGCGTGGGCACGCAGGCGTTTCCGCGCGTGCGCGTGGGCATTGGCAGTCCCCCACCGGGGCAGATGGTGGAGTATGTGCTCTCCCGCTTTGCCCCTCCAGAGCAACCGATTATCGACGAGGCTCTACAACGCGCCGCCGACGCAGTCGAAGCGATTATCGCCGAAGGGGTGCAGGCGGCGATGAACCGCTTCAACGCACAGAACACTGCCGCAGGCTCCGGGGAAACATAAACGCTTGTTGGTCAGCTATTGTGCTCGTTGCCATTACCGGCGGTGCGCTGTCGCATCCTCTCCACAAAACGGGCAGTCACCTGATCGATGGCGGTAATCGCAGTGCCGACCACCACCGCCCATGCTCCCGCCTCCAGCGCGAGACGGGCTTCCTCTGGCGACGAAATGCGCCCTTCGCAGATAACAGGCACGGTGACCTTCTGCGCCAGCTGCCCAACCAGTGCGATATCTGCCCCCATCGTGCGGCGGTGCTGGGTGTACGGAGTATAGCCCGACATCGTGGTGGCGACCAGGTCCGCCCCCATCTCCGCTGCAGCAACGCCTTCCTCCAGCGTCGAGATGTCCGCCATCACCGGCACGCCGAGTTCCTCATGAATGCGCTGTATCAACTCCTGCAATGGCTCAGGGCGGTCGCGGTCGGTCGCATCTATCGCCACAACGTCCGCACCAGCCTCTACTACCGCACGGGCGTGCTCAAAAGTGGGAGTAATGTACACCGGGTAGTCTGGCAGAGTGTGCTTGTAGATGCCGATTATCGGCACCTGAACCAGCTCCCGAATGGCACGGATGTTTTGCGGAAGGTTGGCGCGAATGCCTGCTGCCCCGCCGCGCACGGCCGCCTCTGCCAGTGCCGCCAGCACAACCGGTTTTCCCAACGGCGTGTTTTCCGGCGCCTGGCAGGAGACGATAAGACCCCCTTTTTTCTGTGTTAAACGCATGTTCACCCCCGAATGTGAAGCAGCCTTCTCTATTCTACCGTGAATCTTCCGCTGCCGAAAGGGTATCTAATGTTTCGGAATAACACCAAAGTACAACGTAAGGAGGTTGAAAATACCAGTATGTTCGGACTGTTCGGGCGAAGACAGGCAACTGACCACTCCGAAAGCGGGTTGATCAAGCATGTCAACGCCAGCACGTTCAAGCAAGAGGTACTGGAGTCGGACATTCCGGTGCTGGTGGACTTCTGGGCGCCGTGGTGCGGACCCTGCCGGATGCTCGCGCCTATTCTGGAAGATATAGCCCGCGAGTATCAGGGGCGGCTAAAGGTGGTGAAGCTGAACACCGATGAGAACCCGATTACGGCCAATGCCTACGGCATTCAGGGCATCCCGACGCTCATCCTGTTCACACGCGGTTTCGCCCGCGAGCGGCTGGTGGGGCTGATGCCCAAACAGCATATCATGGCGAAGATACTGCCGCACCTGCCAGCAGAGGCACCTGCAACAGCAGGCAACACAGAGACCGTGTAGGAGGAATTGCTCATGCCGCTCAAAGCTATTCTTGCCATCGCCGGCGGGGCAGTGGCGGGTGTGATACTGTCCGCGCTGTCCCGCAAGATGGGCAGCACTTGAGGCATTCTCTGCAACCCTGTCATTGCCGCCATCTACGGGGCAGTGCTGGGGTTGCTGCTGGTTTTCGGGCAAAACCAGCCTCAAAAGTAGTTACAAAGGAAAATGGGGCGACCGTCTGCGGCGGCTCAGCCAGCTGCGCAGGCTCCAACCGATGTCTTCTACTTTCTGGTGGAGTAAACAGAAGAGGCTGCGCGCCTGTGCCGTGCCGTGCAGTTGCAGTTTGCGGGTGACCTCGATGACCGAACGCACCTTTGCGGGTTCGGTGCTGAAGTGCCCGCGCCAGCCGCACACGTGGCACTCGGTGTTCTCCATCAGGTTCAAAGCACCACACAGGTCGCAGATTTTGAGGCGTACCTCGTCCATGACAGCACCTGCATATCCGTTTATGCTCCACTACCAGTATTATGGCTTGGATTCGCGTTCCGAGTAGACCACCGCCGCCACCACTTCACCCACTATCTGCAGGGACTGGGGACTGCATTTGTCCACTGTATCCTGCAGCGTGTGCCAGTAAGGGTAATCGAAGTCAATCAGGTCGATGCAGGGCACACCCGCCTCGATCAGCGGGATGTGGTCATCGATAATCGCATACTTCTGGGCGTCAGGGAAATACTTGCGGTAGCCCAGTTCGCCCGCTGTGCGCCAAACCTTTTCCACCAGTTGCGGGGCAGCATATACGGAGTTGACCTCTTTGTATATCTGCAAATCCTTATCGCCCACCATGTCCAGCAGGATGCCGTACGTGGGGCGCAGTTTGCCCATGTTCTTCGCAAAATAGCGCGAACCCAGCAACATGTTGTCCACTGTGGGTCCATAGTCCTCACCATCCCAAAGCGCGATGATGACACCCACCTCAGGACGCTTGAGTTTGAACTGCCGTGCCAGCTCCAGCAACACCGCCACACCGGACGCGCCGTCGTTTGCACCCAGAATCGGCTTTTTGCGATTGGCGGGGTCTAACTCTTCGTCCGCAGTGGGGCGGGTATCCCAGTGCGCGCAGAGCATCACCCGTTTGCTGGCGTTCTCGTTGAAAATCGCGAAGATGTTGTACAGGCGCAGGCTTTTGCCATTGACCACCCGAGTGAAGGTTTGCACTTCCACCCGGTCGGCAACCTTCTCCAGCTCCGTCATCAGCCAGTCGCGGCACTGCAGGTGAGCCTGTGTGCCAGGCACGCGCGGACCGAAGGACACCTGCTTTTCGAGGTCGGCGAACGCCCGTTTACCGTCAAAGGCGGGACGCTCTGCCTGCACCGCCCCTGGCGCACAGCCCCAGAGAAGGAACAGCCCAAAGAGGGATAAAAAACTCAGTAATCTTTCAGCCAGGCGCAAAAAAGCATCTCCTTTCTCGTTACGGTTTCACTGCCACGATGCGCTCGGAGACTCCAGCAATCGGTTTGCCTGCTTCCAGGTATGCCCGCACCGCATCGCCGACCGTTTTTTCGGTTTCGCGCTCTATCGCCGAACGCTCCCATACCTTGAAGTAGCCCAGCGCACCGTAAGCGAGCGTAGCCGAAGTCGCCACACGGTACTCACGCTGAGGGTTCAAATCCTGCTTGTTCTCGGTTCCCACCTGAACGCGCACCACCCGCTCGCCTGCCGGCTTCGCGGGGTCGAACGTTACCTGCAATCCGCTCACCTGCAGGAAGCCGGCGTTGGGTTGTGGATACAGCGTAAGCGCACGCTCCAGAGCCTGCTGAATCTGCGCGCCGGTGAGCTTCAGCACCACCACGCGGTCGTCGCGATAGGGCAGTAACCTGCTCACGACCTCGGCGGGTGGGGTGTCTTTGCTCAAGGTGACTTCGTTGAACGCTGCCGCCGGAAGCCAGCCGATATCCGCTCCGCTCGCATCGCGCAGGGCATCCACCACCACGTTCGCCAGGTCGCTCTCCTCTGTGCGTACGTTTTTGGTGCTCAGCTCCTGCGCCCAACCGGCCACACCTGTTATCAGCAGGAGAACCACTGCCCACAGGATGCTGTTAACTGCTCGGCGGATTGTCTTCATTTCTGCGTGCCCCCTTCCATCGGAGATAGGCGTGGATGAACAGGTCAATGTCGCCATCCATCACCCGAGGCACATCCCCCGTCTCCGCTTCTGTCCGGTGGTCCTTCACCATATAATACGGTTGAAACACATAGGAACGTATCTGATGTCCCCATTCAATCGGCGGAGGCTCGCCACGCAAAGCGGCAATACGCTCTGCATTGGCACGACGCTCGCGCTCCGCCAGCCGCGCCATTAAGACGCGCATCGCCATGTCGCGGTTACGCTGTTGCGAACGCTCGTTCTGGCACGTGACCACGATGCCCGTCGGGATGTGCGTGATGCGCACCGCCGTCTCGTTCTTCTGCATGTGTTGACCGCCCGCGCTACCCGCGCGGAAGGTCTCGATACGCAGGTCGTCCGGGTTGATTTGAATCTCTTCGCTCTCGGAAAGTTCCGGTATCACGTCCACCGAGGCGAAAGAGGTATGCCTTCGCTTGTTGGCGTCAAACGGTGAAATCCGCACCAGTCGGTGCACGCCCCGCTCGGACTCCAGCAAGCCATAGGCATTGCGACCCTCGATGCGTACCGTTACACTTTTTAGACCGGCAACTTCGCCCGGAGTTTCGTCTAAAATCTCGGTGCGGAAGCCGTGTTCCTGCGCCCAGCGTAAATACATCCTTAACAACATCTGCACCCAGTCACACGATTCGGTGCCGCCCGCGCCGGCGTTGATTTCCAGGATGGCGTTATTGGCATCGTGTTCGCCGCTAAGCAGGGTCTCCATCTCCAGCGTGTCCAGTCGCTTCGCCAGCTCCTGCAAGCCCTGCTGCAGCTCTTCGAGCAGTTCCGTGTCCTCCTCTTCCTGCAGCAGTTCGGACATCGCCTGCAGCTCCTGCCATTGCCGTTCCAGCTCCTCCCAACCGGCGATACGCTGGCGCAGCGCGTTCAGCTGTTGAATGGTCTCCTGCGCCTCGCGCGGCTCGTCCCAGAAACCGGGGCGGGTGGTCTCCTCTTCCAGCCGGGCAATCTGTTGCTTTACATGGACAACGTCAAAGGTGTTCGCCCAGCGCGCGCAGACGCTCGCCATACGCCTGCAGCTCGCGGCTCAAAACCTCTAACACAGGCTCCCTCCCTCCTCATGGTCTCACAAAGGGTATTGTACCATAAAGCGACCGTCCCACGCATTCCGTGCCGCGACAACCTGCGCACGGTGCCTCTCCCCTACAGCAGTAACCCCGTCGAAAACCGCAAGGTCGGCTCAAGCGCAGGATATTGCTTCTCTCTTGCCCAATTGTATACTACTCCATTTCGTGTGAAGAGCGAGGTAATCCACAGTGCCAGCAACGCGTTCCGGTAAAAAGAAAGTGCGAGTCGGCGTTGTCGGTGTCGGTATCGGCAGTTTGCATATTCAGGGCTATCAACGCCTTCCGCAGGCAGAGGTCGTTGCGGTCTGCGACATCGATGAAAAGCGGGCACAGCAGGTCGCGGACGAGTACGGCGTACCACACGTGTTCACCGACTACCAGCAGATGCTGGAGAAGGTCGAACTGGATGCGGTGTCGGTGTGCACCCCCAACGCGCTGCACGCCCCCGTTGCCATCGCTGCCATGGAAGCGGGTTGCCATATCCTGTGCGAGAAACCGCTGGCGCACAATCCGCAGGATGCCGAACGGATGCTTCAGGTAGCACAGAAGACGGGTGTGCTGTTCATGATGGGCATGAACAACCGCTTCCGCGGCGAAAGCCAGACGCTGAAGCGCCATATCGACGCGGGTGACCTGGGCGACATCTACTACGCCAAGTGCGGATGGCTGCGCAGGCACGGCATCCCGGGCTTCGGCGGCTGGTTCACTACCAGAGCACTGTCGGGCGGTGGACCGCTCATCGACATCGGCGTACACGTGCTTGACCTGACGTGGTGGCTCATGGGTTGTCCGGAGCCAGAAGCGGTGTTCGGTGCTACTTTCGCCAAGTTCGGTCCCTACGGACGCGGACAGGGCGGCTGGGGAACCCCGCAGAAGGGCGGTACCTTCGATGTGGAAGATTTGGCGACCGCGCTCATCCGCTTCAAGAACGGTGCGGTGTGTCAACTGGATGCCTCGTGGGCATCGCATATCGAGCGAGACGTGTTCTACTCGCAGTTGATGGGCACGAAGGGCGGTGCGACACTGGAGCCCCTGCGTATCTTCACCGACCGCCACGGCGTGCCGGAGGACTACGTGCCTCATGCGCCCAACATCCCCGGACACCTGGCGGAGATCGAACACTTCGTGGAGTGCATCCTGAAGCGCAAGCCATGTATCGCACCCATTGAGCATGGCGTGGCAGTGATGCGCATTCTGGACGGTATCTACCGTTCTGCGGAGACGGCAGAGCTCGTACGCGTATAGGACTACCAAATGCCCGAGCTTCCCGTCAAATACACCATCAAGGAGCTGCCCGAGGATGAGCGACCACGCGAGCGGCTCGTGCAGTTCGGAGCGAACGCGCTCTCCAGTGCAGAGCTGCTCGCCATCCTGCTGCGCACTGGAACCCCGGAGATGACGGCGGTGCAGCTGGCGCAGCATCTGTTGACCAGCATGGGTAGCCTGCGTGCCATCGCGAGTGCAAAGCCTTCCGAACTGGCGCAGGTGAAGGGTATCGGACTGGCAAAGGCAGCACAGCTGCTGGCGGCGGTGGAGCTGGGCAGACGCATTGCCCTGGAAGCGATGGGCGAACAACCTGCCATCACCCGCCCCGAAGATGTGTATGCCCTGCTCCACCACCAGCTGCGCGACGAGAAGCAGGAACACGTCATCCTGCTTCTGCTCAACACCAAAAACCGTGTGATACAGCAAAGCACCGTGACCAAAGGCACGCTGGACTCGAGTCTGCTCCATCCGCGCGAGGTATTTCGCGAAGCCATCCGCCACAGCGCGTCCTCTATCATCCTTGCGCACAACCATCCCAGCGGCGACCCCACCCCCAGCAGTGAGGACATCCAGATGACGAAGCGCATCCACCAGGCGGGGCAGTTGCTGGGCATCGATTTGCTCGACCACGTCATCCTCGGCGACGGCAGGTGGGTCAGCCTCAAAGCACAGGGAATTTTCTGATCCTCAACGCTCCCACTTTGTGCTACAATATGGGTGGGAACATCCTGCGCCTCCTGCAGACACAAAGGAGGGGTCGAGCATGCCATACAAATTCAAAGAACGCTGGCTGGACCGTGCCCTGCACCGTCGCCACTTTGAAGCCTTCGTGGTGTTCCTGATTATGCTGATTGTGATGGGCATGGTGCTTCATCTCTACGGCACGGGCAGTGAAGCCGCCAACCGCACCGTCTGCCGGGCTAATCTGCGCCACCTGGCTCAGGCACTGCACCTGTACGCTCAAGACTATGATGACCATTATCCCACGCAGGCCCGCTGGGTGCGCCTTGTCTCGGCTTACACTGACAACCTGAACGTGTTCTTCTGCCCGTCGGACGACCGCCCTCGCCCCCGACGCGAGCGCGCTGAGGTGGCTGTATCCTACTGGTACACTCCCCCCCGCTCCTCAGGCGACGAGGGCTCGGTGCCCTTGTTCGGCGATGTGATGTACTCTAACTGGGTGGGCAACCACGAGGATGGCGGCAACGTGGCGTACCTGGACGGGCACGTGGTTTGGCGCAACATCACGCAGTGGCAGCAGGATGGCTTACCATTGCAACCACTGGTGCAAAAAGGAAAAGGACACAGACGCGGGTAATTACCTTGTGCCAATAACGCAGGTAATAGAGAAGGACAATGCTGGCAGCCATTGACATTGGTTCAAACGGCGTTCGAATGCAGGTGGTACGACTCATCGACACCACCCGATTCGAACTGGTAGATTATCAACGTGCCCCTGTGCGCCTCGGAGAGGATACCTTTTCGCAAGGCTTTATCTCCGAGCAGAACATCCAGGCGGCGATTCAGGCGTTGCAGCGGTTTCGCGACATCATCGAGCACTTGGGCGTGCCGCGAATGCGTGCCGTCGCGAGCAGCGCAGTGCGAGAGGCAGAAAACCGTGATATCTTCGTCGACCGCATCGCCCAGCAAACGGGCATTCAGGTGGAGGTCATCTCGGGCGAAGAGGAGGCGCGACTGGTTCATCTGGCGGTGACCAAAGCCATGGACCTGCACGGCAAGTACGCGATGCTCATCGAAATCGGGGGAGGCAGCGTGGAGGTCGTTCTCAGCGAGGGTGAGACCATTCTGTCGAGTGAAAGTTATCGGCTGGGCACTGTGCGCCTGCTACAGAAATTCGGGTGTGTGACCGATGACCTGCTCTCCTTCAGCCGCCTGGTGAGAGAGTACGCCGAGCTGGCGCGTCAGCGCATCGATCGCGAGATTGGGGCGCAACGCATCAACCTGTGCATCGGCACCGGGGGTAACGTCGAAGCATTGGGCGACCTGCGCTGCCGATTACTGCGCAGGCGCAGTAACACCTTCATCACCCTGTACGAGCTCGAAACGCTTATCGAAACCATCGGCAAGATGACGATTCAGGAACGCATCGAGAAACTGGGCTTGCGTCCTGACCGTGCGGACGTCATCATTCCGGCAGGCATCGTGCTGCACATGCTGGCGCGGGAAAGCGGGCTACGGGAGATACGCATCCCGCACGTGGGTCTCAAGGACGGCATCTTGTGGGACATGCTGCCCGCTGCAATCGTACAACGCCCTCCCGTCGAGCAGCAAGTGCGGGCGTCAGCGATGAGGCTGGCGCAGAAGTACCGGATGGATGTGCAACACGGCAGGCACGTGTCCCAGATGGCTTTGCGCCTGTTCGAGCAGTCCGAGCCGTTGCACCACATGGGCCCAGAAGAGAGACTCCTGCTGGAGGTGGCGGCGCTGTTACACGACATCGGGCAGTTCATCCAGCCGGTGGACCACGAAAAGCATGGGTATTACATCGTCAAGCACAGCCCCCTCCTCGGCATGACGCCCAGACAGCAGGAGATTGTGGCTCAGATTATCCGCTACCACCGCCGCGAGCCGCCTTCGCCCAAGGATGAGGAGTTCCGTACCCTGTCTCAGGGCGACAGGCTCATCGTGACCAAGTTGACTGCCATCCTCCGACTAGCCGACGGACTGGACACCAGCCGCAGCCGCGCCGTACAAGACCTGACACTGGTTCCGATGGACAAGAACCGGTGGAGACTGTTGCTCACCGGTGAAAGGGATATGCTGCTGGAGAAGTGGCAGATTCGCAAGCGCAAGAGCCTCTTTGAGGAAGTATTTGGAGTCTCCCTGGAAATCGCATAGGAGGTGACACGATGGATGTTACTGCGCTCTCTCTTTTGACAAAAACCGCCAAAACACGCTTGCGCACCCTGCGTGCCCAAGCGAAGCTGTGCCGCAAACAGTTCAGCGAAGAGGCAGTGCATGACCTGCGGGTGGCGATGCGCCGATTGCTGGCGCTGGTGGACTTTCTCAACTTCTTCGCGGCGTCACCAGCCCTGCGAAAAGTGCGGCGCAGCCTCAAATCTCACCTGGACGCCTTTGACGCCTTGCGCGATACCCAGGTGATGCTGCTGGAAACAGGACAGCGACTGGCGCAGCTGCCGGAGATCGAGCCTTTCCACTGCTACCTGCAAAAGACGGAGAAGCGATTGCTGCGCCGCGCCCAGAAGGATATTGAGGATGTCGATAACACCTACTCAAAGCCCATCCGAGCTGCATTAAAATCGGTAGAGGAAATGCCCGTCGACGTGTTTTCTCCTGTGGACGATGCCTATCACACGGTGCTGAGCCGGCTGGCGATGGTTGATGCGGCAAATGTGGCCACCATCCATCGCGTGCGCATCGCCTTCAAACGCTTCCGCTACAGCTTCGAGATTGTACAGCCGCTGCTGAACGATATGCCCGAAGACCTGCCCGCACAGATGCACAGCTACCAGACGTTGATGGGCGAGATTCAGGACGCCGAGGTACTCCTGCGCACGCTGGAAGAGTACACCAGCCGCCCGCGCAAGGATGGCGCAGACCTTACTCCGGTACGCCAGTTTTACGAGCAGCTCCACCGCGAGCGAGTAGACGTTTACCTTCAGAACATGGACAGGGTACACTCTTTCTGGCGCGCCGCTCCAGACGCACTGTTCCCGTGGCAGGAAGAGGCTGGTGCGCCCCTGGCGAGCGTGGAGGAAACGCTGGAAGAAACCGACATCTTGTGCGAGGAACCAGCGATCGCCGAGCAGCCGGTGGTGTCTGGTGACGCATTGGAAGAGGTAGCAACACCCGGACAACCTGATGCAGATGTCCTAGCAGAGTCTGAGGCACTGCAACCAGACGCAGAGACGCCGGAAACAGCACAGACACCCGGTGACGGGGATGGACTTGCGTCTGCAACATCGCAAGAGGAGGAGGACAGGTCGTGAAGCTTTATCTGGTGCGCCACGCGATTGCGGTTCCACACTTCACGCCGGACTACGAAGACGATAGCCAGCGTCCGCTGACGGACAAGGGGCGGGCGAAGATGCGCGACATCACGCGGGGGCTAAAGGCACTGGGGGTAGCTCCGCAGATTATTCTCTCCAGCCCTTACGTCCGCGCGCGCCAAACCGCGGAAATCCTGCGGGAGGGTCTGGATGTGCAAAACCCCATCGTTTTCACGGAGAACCTTTTGCCCCTTGCCCATCCCGACCACATGTGGGAAGAACTGAAGCAATACAGTGGTGTCGACTCGATGGCCCTCGTCGGGCACGAACCCAACATGAGCGCGCTGGCGAACCTGCTGCTGGGTGTAACGCGCCTGCAGATTGTCTTCAAGAAGGGCGGCGTCTGCCACATGACGGTGGACGACCTGAGTGGCGCACCAGCGGCGGTGCTGCAGTGGCTGCTTACGCCGAAGCAGATGATTGCGATTGGCAATAAGAAGTAGATGCACTCTTTGTCATGCTGAACGGAGTGAAGCATCTTGGAGACTCTTCGCTTCGCTCAGAGTGACATGATGTTGGCATGATGAAGGACATGCACTGTCATGCTGAGCATTAGCGAAGCATCTCGGCGTTTCCTCGCTTCGCTCAGGGTGACATTTCGCGCAGAATGATACTTCAGTCTCAAGTGCGTGGCTATGCCCAAAACGAAATCAGAAGGAAAGCAGTATATTCGCTACTTCAATCGTGAGCTGAGCCTGCTCGATTTTCAGCAACGGGTGCTGGAGGAGGCAGAGGATGAACGCAACCCCTTGCTGGAGCGGCTGAAGTTCCTTGCCATCTTCGGCTCGAACATGGATGAGTTTTTCATGGTGCGCGTCTCCGGCATCCGTGAGCAAATCGAGGCGCAGGTCACCCAGCTCCCACCCGACGGTATGAGTTTGAAAGAAGAGATCGAGCGCATCCGTCGCAAATCGCTTCAGCTCTACCGGCGGTCGGTGGCGTGCCTGCACCGCCAGATTATCCCCCAGCTGCGCAAAGCGGGCATCCATATCGTGCCCTACTCCCGGCTGACGGCAGCACAGCAGCGCAGGGCAAACCAGTACTTCCACGAGTTCGTCTTCCCCGTGCTGACGCCCCTCGCCTTCGATCCGGGGCACCCCTTCCCGCACATCTCCAACCTGAGCCTGAATCTGGCGGTGGTGGTGGCCGACGAGGACGGCAATGAACGGTTCGCGCGGGTGAAGGTGCCCAATACCCTGCCGCGTCTGGTTCCCCTGCACCGTGCCAATCACGACGGGCCGGCAAACACAGGCGCGCAACTATACTTTACATGGATAGAGGACATCGTTACCGCCAACCTGCACGAGCTGTTCCCCGAGATGCGCGTGATAGCTGCCTACCCGTTTCGAGTCGTGAGGGACGCCGACTTTGAAATCCGCGAGCTGGAGGCGGACGACCTGCTCGAAACCATCCGCCAGACCATCCATCGGCGCAAGTTCGGTTCCGTCGTGCAGCTGGCGATTGGTCCCGAGATGCCCCGCCGGGTGCGCAACCTGCTGATGCAGAATCTGGAGGTCTATCCGCAAGATGTGTACGTGCTGCCGCACCCCCTGGGGCTGAGCAGTCTGATGCAGGTGTACGCCGAGATTCCGCGCCCTGACCTGAAGTTCCCGCCGTATCATCCATCCACTCCGCCGCCCTTGCAGCAGAGCACAGACAGATTCCAGGTCTTTCAGGCGATTCAACAGGGCAACATCCTGTTACACCATCCCTACGACTCGTTCGAGCCAGTTATCGAGTTCCTGCGCACCGCAGCACGTGACCCGCACGTGCTAGCTATCAAGCAGACTATTTACCGCGTTGGGAAAAACGCGCCGGTGGTGCAGGCACTACTGGAAGCGGCAGAAGCGGGTAAGCAGGTGGCGGTGCTGGTGGAGCTGAAAGCGCGATTCGACGAGGAGAGCAACATCGGCTGGGCGCAGAGGCTGGAGCAGGCGGGTGTTCACGTGGTATATGGTTTCGTGGGGCTGAAAACCCACTGCAAAGTCGCGCTGGTGGTGCGTCAGGAAGGCGACCGCATTCGGCGCTATGTCCACCTCTCCACCGGCAATTACAACGCCACCACCGCCCAGGTTTATGAAGATATCGGCATGCTCACCTGCGACGAGGAGATTGGCGCAGACGCCACCGACCTGTTCAACTATCTCACCGGCTACTCCAGAAAGCACGACTACCGCAAGCTGCTGGTTGCGCCGGTGAACTTGCGGCAGAGATTGATGGCGCTGATTCGGCGCGAAATCGCCCACGCGCAACAGGGGCTGCCCGCACGCCTCATCTTCAAGATGAACGCGCTGGTGGACAAGCAAATGATAGACCTGCTGTATGAAGCCTCGTGCGCGGGCGTTCAGGTAGACCTGATTGTGCGGGGCATCTGCTGTTTGCGCCCCGGAGTGCCCAAACTGAGCGAAAACATCCGCGTCATCAGCGTGCTGGGACGCTACCTCGAGCACAGCCGAATCTACTACTTCTGGAACAACGGCGACGAGCAAATCTACCTCGGCAGCGCAGACCTGATGCCACGCAACCTCGACCATCGGGTGGAGGTGCTTTTCCCTGTGGAAAGCCCGGAACATATCCGCTATCTGCGAGACCGGGTGCTGGAGTGCTACCTGCAGGACAACCGTCGCGCCCGAATTATGCAACCGGACGGTACCTATCAGCGGCTCTACCCCCCGCAGGGGCAGCCTGAGATCGATGTGCAGACCATGCTGGTGCAACGACCGTGGACACTCCCGATTGGCGAGAACGAGTGCTGAACCTGCCGCTGTGGACGGTAGGGCTGACCGTATTGTTCTGCGGGGTGATACTGGGATTCGTGCTTGCACGCGCGTTGCAGGCGGCGCAAGAAAGCTTGCCTGCTCCCCTTGAATTACTTGCGAGCATCCGCAGACTGGCAATCCTGTGGATACCTGTGGTTACCGGCTTCAAGTGGCTGTTCGATACCTTCATCCTCTGGATTGCGGTGCGCATCACGGGCAGCATCGCTGGCGAACCGTTCCATGTGGGCTTCTGGGAAGGCTACCGCACGATGCTCCCTATTACCATGCTCATGGTGTTGAACTCCAGCGTTACCCTCCTCGTGGCACTGCTCACGCAGGTCTGGTTGATACTCATTGTGGCGTGGTTCATCGACCTGTTCATCCTGCGCTACTTCCTCGAAATGGACTGGTACGAAGTGTTCCTGCTCAATGCCGTGCTGGGCTTTTTCAGCTGTGTCACGGGCGGGCTGCTGTAATCAGGGCCACGGGAAGGTGGGCGTGGGCAGCTGCCAGAACCACGCAATCAACGACCACATGCACGCTGCCAGAAACTCGCCGAAGATTAAGCCCAGGAAGAAGGGGCGCAGCAGGCGAAAGGTGCGCATCCCCCCGTAGCGCACGATGGGCAGTTTGATCAACCATGCCACCAGCATCGAGAACCAGAACACCACAATCCCCCACGACGGCGCCATCGCATAGCCGAGCGGATGCAGGGGAAACCCCGAAATGCGCCACCGAAAATAGCTCAGCAATGCACACACCAGAGCGCCGATCAGGGTAAACAGCGGCCCGTTCGGATACTCACGCTGTGTTGGCACGCCCCCCATAAACGGCGCGTTCTCGCGGAAGAACTGGATGCTTGCCCCGCTGTACACGTAGCTGTAAAGGTTCATGGCGCCGTACTTGTAGGGCAGCCACATCTGTATCACCAGCGCCACCACAATGGCTAACAGTATCCCTCCTACCAGCAGCCACAGCACGCGCCGCGCCCGCAGGCGTGCCTGCTCTGCCACCTTCTGCGCGTCCAGTAAGCCCGTCAGCAACATCCCGCGCAGGTCACGGGTATGCATGCCGTCCAGAAAGGAGAGTAAAGTCAATTGGCGCGCACCGAGCATCTGCCGCTCACCAAAGGTATAAATGTCCATCGGCGTGAAACAGCCTTCAGTAATCAGCAAGCCGCCCTCGGCGGTACACCGCGCCATGATAATCGCCTGCACAAAAAGATACACCCCAAAATGGAACAGCGCCACCTGCCACGTCATCCCGAAATAGGTTGCCCACAGTAAGATGACAAGCAAGCTTACGACAAGCCCCCACACCGCCACGCGGTACGAGAACATTTCCCTGCTTTCCGCCTCGTCAGGGGGCACAGCGCCAATCGCCCGACGCCACACGTGACGCAGGTGATGGCGCGCGCTGTAAAGGGTGAGTATCGCCAGCATGAAGAACGCACCCGCTCCCTGATAGGCGACATGCGCCGCAAACGCCGCGTGTTCAAACGGCGTGTTCTCCCCATACAAACCCACTGCCGCTTCCTGTAACTTGCCCAGCAGGTAGAAGAACCAGAAGCTGAACAGCAGGTCGGTGGGCATCAGATAGAAAAAGCCGATAGCGGCAGGTGAAATCCAGATAGCCCAGTAACTCACCTGGTTCCACGGACGCTCGGTGAAAAGCGGGTTCAACTGGATGGACAATCGCACTTCGGGAACCGATGGAACCCACTGATGCAAGCCGTTGACCAGAAATAAGCCAAACGAGACCACGAACCCTGCCCACATGAGCTTGTTTCGCAGGAAGGACTGCGGCTGCAACATCATCTCCAACGGCAGTTGCACCAGCGGGAAGGAGAGTTTTTCCCCCTCCACCCAGTGCTTGCGCAGGATGACGGTCATACAAAAGAACGCGGCGTACACGGCGAGTATCAGGATAAGCCACACCAGCAAAGGTACGACCCACTGCGCATAGGGCAGGGCAACGCCGCCGGGCAACCGCTCATAGAACCACACGGCAACATCCTGCCGTGCGCCCTTCGCGGGGTCCCACGGCACGAGCTGCGGAGGGATGTGCGGAAAGAACAGTACATCCCAGCGGTTGCCGGGCGCGTAATAGTTGACGCCCACCAGCAGCGGCAGCCACCGCTCCATCAGTCCACGGGAGGTGATCATCGGCGCGGGTATCATCAACACAAACGCCACTGCCAGCTCCGCAGGCGTCAGCTTCCAGCGGGGAGCGAATCGCGCCAGCAGCTGATTAACGACCACTATCACGAACAGCACGCCCACCAGCGCGGGCGCGAGCTGCATCATGCCTATCTGGATGTTCTTGGCAATCAGCTCTCCTGCAGACACAATCACGCACAGCACCACAATCCCGACGAACCCCACCACCAGCGCACGCGGACGCACGGGCAAGGTCACCGAAAGAGTCTCACCCACCCTTTGCGACGTCTCCGAGGGAACCTTAGCCGCTGCCTTTTGCATCGATGGGAATAAACCTCCGCTATATAACGCTTACACAAATCGATTATAACGTTTTGAAAAGCGAGGGCGGATTCCTTTTGTTCTAATTCTGCAGAAGGAGGAAAGTTCCTACCGAGCGAGCGAAAGGCGGGGCAGCAGCGGGATGGTTCCACCCACTTGAACATATCATGGAGATACCCATGTGGCTGCTTTTTGCGGTGTACCGGCACGATTCATCCAGCCCACTTCCCCTCACTCACACGGCCAGTACTCCTTTCCGCGCAAATAGGGGTCGGTATCGATAACCTCCTGCGGGATGGGGGGAATATCGGTATACAGGTACCACGGGTGGCGCATCTCTGAAGGGTAATGTCGTTCAGGGCTTTCTCTAAAACAGAGAATCTCCGCATAGGCGCTGGAGACTGAACCATCCAGGCGCAGACGTAAGACCTTCCCCACGTAGTCTACATCCGCTTTGGATGCCGGAGGCATCGGGCGCCTTCTGCCGTGCAACTAACACACCGCGATCCCGTGGTTTGGCTCTGCCCGTTCCATGATGTGCCGATACAAATCCGTGAACGGGCGGTAGTCAGGTAAAGAAGCATTCCCCCCCATTTGGCATCTGACAAAACCATATTGCTCGCTCGCGCCGCTGCCTTTCGTGCCAACCGCCAAACAGGTCGCAAGGCCAAAACACGTCTATGCAACGGTATTGAAAGTCTCCACTCATAGGGAAGCATTGTGAATAGACATCAATGCACCCTGCTCGAAGGGGTTTAAGTTCGCCTTTCTTCGCTGGTCGCTGCTGACTGGGAACAGACGCGGGTAGACCTTCCACGCAATCTACACATCCATCATTGACTATGGGAAGACATGGAGCCGCCCCCCCACGCAGTCCGAGTGCGGCGAGCGTGCGGGGCAGAGCGAACACGTTTGCCACGAACAGCGCCACCGCTGTCCATACCAGTACCTTGCGCATCGTGAACCTCTTCCTTCTCCGGAGTAGGAGTTACGCAGTTGACCGCGAACCCCTATCGACAATACTATGATAACATGGATAACATGAAAACGGAAGCCAGTCAAGGGGAGCGATGCAGAAAATGAACCCGCCCAAATGCGATGATTTAGACTAC